>NZ_JBKJUM010000005.1:0-21247 GCF_046590655.1 Daejeonella sp. | reverse complement strand
CATCAGGGCGCCGGCACCCATCCCGCTCAGGTAGAGAAATTCACTTCTTTTCATTTATAAAATGTTTTAAATGCTCCGCAATTCCGTGCAGAGGGTAATTGGTTTTTTGAAGGTAGGATTATTTTGGAGTAAGGAATGAAAAGATTAGGAAAAGATTTTGTTACGGAGGGGGGAAAGGGCTGTGGGATCCTTCAGTTGCACGAACGACGGCTGCCTCCCGCTCCCCTTTTTTCAAGGGGAGCTGTCAGCTTTTTCAGCTGACTGAGGGGTTAAACCCTTCAATAAATTAAATACTCCGTTCCCTAATTAGGGACGATTATCCTACATCGAATCCTTGACCTTCATAAGCGATGCAAAACTGGGTTTAAAAATTTTGCGAGTTAATAATGAATTGGTTTTTTGTAATGTAATGGAAGTTTTGAGGTTGATCACCGCAAGGTTTGATGCCTCGCAAAATAATAACGTTTAGAACCCCTCAGTCCCGCATTTGCGGGACAGCTCCCCTTGAAAAAAGGGGAGCGCGAGAGGTACAATCCCGGGTTCTAAGCTAGTAGTTTTTTCTCCGCCCATAGGACGGCACTACAAGCCAAAAACATCAAATAAAACCAAATCGCCGGAATAGTATAATTATAAGTGCGAACAACATTTCCCGCTGTTTGCACTGTAGCATTACTTTCAGCAGTAAACCTTGCGGTAGTTTTCACTTTCTCTGCCGCACGTGCACTTCCCCAATCCCGTGACTCATATACATACAACCAGCTCTCTCCATTTGCTGATTTGATAGACTGCCAGCCGGTTTCAGTAGGCCAGAAGTCTGCCTTCCAGCGGTAGGATTGTATAGAGTTCTGCGCAAATCGCAACGGAATGTTCGATACGCGTGCCGTGGGCATATTCCCGGAAGGGCTTTCGACTCTCAGAGCGACAGGTGAATTGACTACCGGAAATTGATTGAGCACCGTCCAGCTTTCTTTAACTTCTCTCTTTCGTGCTGCCTTTTCCAGTATGTGCGACCAATAGGAGGAGTAATCAGCCGAATTATTGCTGAGCATCCAGGTGTAGGTATCGGGTACTGTGCTGATTATCATGCGGCCGACCCCATAAATTTTACTGCTTGCCAGAATATGACTTTTATTATCTCTTACCAGTGCCTGTTCCCCGGAACGGGAGGCAATTTCCATAGTCTGGCCAGAAGGTATTGAGGCTTTCTTTGCGCTACGCCCTTCCCAGCTAAGTGCCAGACTTTTTTGATCTATAGCCCGGTTTTGCCGGATGTTGAAGGCCCTTCGAAAGAAGCCACTGCCGCCGGTGTCGTCGGCACGGATCAGCATCCCCAACCCCTTGCTTACTGCGTTTTGAATGGCCGAGCTTTCAGCTGCACTCAATCCGGATAAGGCGGACATGTCGCCTATAAGAATGTCGTAATCCTCAAGCAGAGCCGGGCTGACCCGGTTCAGATTAATTCGTTCAGTATTCAGAAATTCCGTGCTGAACTTGCCCTTACTGATATTGCTACGGATGACAAGGGCATATTTTTCCGCATACAGCCAGTTCTTAAGAAATTTACTTTCAAAATCCGGAGAGGAAGACAGCATTAAAATTTTCAGCGGTGTTTTTTCTTCAATGATCACCGGGATCTTTTCGCTGGCGAGGCTGTCTTTTCCCGAAAGGGCAATTAGAGAATACACTGCTCTATTGAGGAGTTTCGGACTGGTGCTGAGCTCGAAAATCTCATCGTCAGTAACTTCGACTGAATCAAGCGTCGTGCTTAATCCACGGAGCAGGATTTGGACGGGCTTGTTTGACTTGCTTTTAAAGCTGCCCTGAACGGTAAGTTTTTCGCCGGAGCGAATGGTGTTATTCCAATTGACCGATGTAAAGCCTGACACTATACCGGGATGAAAAATTAGTTGATAATCCTTTAACACTTCCAGTTCGTGCTGATCCAGGCCATTACCCAAAATATGGATCTTATTAATGTCTGCCAGCGAGCGGCCAAAATATTCCAAATCGGGGATAAATTTGACATTTTTATATTTTGTAACAATTGACCGTTCAACGCTGTAGGATGGAATGTTTTTTAATCCTGCAAGACTGTCTTGTTCGAACCCTTGAGTAAGCAGAACGGCTGTATTTTCTTTTGAAGGGTCGAGTTTTCGCTCGATAGTGATGGGACGGGTAATGAAATAGAGGGACCCGACGGCGAGCACAGTCGCAACGAGCCGGAACCCTACACGGGCCTTATTATTCCGCTGGATCTCTTTCCAGGAAAGGAAAGCCAGAAGCAATAACGACGATATGATGATCCAATTCTCCATTACCTGTTCCTTCTGAGATTGTTGAAATATTCGGTAGTCAGATCATTTGCCGGCGCACTGGAATTCGACTGCGGTGACCTGCTTACCTGTGAAATCAATTTCTGAAGTGCTGCCTCCAGTTCCCTTTTGTTTGCGGGAGTCACATTGTTGCTGGCAGTGCGTATAATGTTTCTCAAAGTTCCCAGTGCACGGAGGTAAATTCCCGGTTGTGCTGCTGCGCGGCTGGAAATAATTCGGCTCGCATCGTTCAAGATGAGGATTTCATCGGTATTTAACTTCCTCCCTGCTTTGCCTCCAGATAATATTCCGGCTGTAAGCTTTAAAGAATTTCCCGCCTTTTCATTTGAATCAAATGAACGGACAGCCTGTGGCTGGATAATTTTGTCGAGTTCGCCGCTTAGACGCTTGTCGGCTTTGATAAGCGGGGGCTTGAAAGAAGTTTTGGCAACATAAACCCGGGATTTTTGCTGTAAGTCTTTAAGCAGACGCAGAGCTTTATACTCAAATGGAAGGGCTTCGGCAGGTTTGTACAGGCGGAGCTGCAGTTCCGATTTCCACATCTCGGAAAGGACGGCTTTAAGTTGCGCTTTCAGTTCGGGTTCAAAATAGGTTGCATCTTCGGCCTGGTCGTGTTTGTGCGATACCGCGTCGAGCATTTTTTCAGCATCGCCAAAATTGCCGGGCTCATCATGTCCTTCTTCTTCCTCCTGAACGCCGCCAATTTCCGTTTCATCTTCCTCACCAAGGAATTTGCCGTAACGTAGCCGCAGCAGTTTTTGATCTGTAGCAATCTCATTACTACGACTGTTGAATTCCTGTGCGCTTATTGTACTTCGGTCATTGATCAGTTTTTCGCTGTCGATGATGATCTGGCGCTGGCTCCTGAAATATTCGGGCACGAGATTAACGCCCCCCAACATTCCATCCATGCTCATTAGCTGGGCGGTATCCTGTATGGTTACAATGTGCATATCTGATCGGCTATCCTGCAGACGGCTGTCGCGAGCCTGAACGTAAAAGTAGAGCTCGTCACCCGGTACCATGGCGAGTGCTTTCAGGTCGATTGTTTTATTCAGCTTATAAGATGCCGCTCCCGAGAAATTCTGTTGAAAGGCAAGCTTCAGCTCCCGGAATTTAACCCCTTCGCCTTGGCCGCTGCTGATTGTTGCTGATATAAAGGCATCATTTATCCCATAATCATCATTGATCTCAACCTGCAGAACGGTACGCTGAGGCTCCCCGAAATCAATACTTGAATATTGGGAAGGGCTGATGATACGCAGAATAGCAGGCTGGTCTTTAATGACTTCCAGTTTGTACAGATCGGAGAGGGTTCCATCCACGTCGACCTGGTAAAAACCCGACTTGCTCACAGTTCTGTTTAATGCCCACCTTGTACGTTCTGCGTTTGCAGCCCTCAAAGGGATGATTTCGTTATCATTAAAAATGAGCTTTATGTGTTTAACTGGCTGATTTGTAAGGATCTGCCAATTTAGAGCAGAGCCTTCTTCAGCTGAAACGGAGAATTGAGATTGGTTTCTGGCGGGCCTGCGGGTATAAGCTGGTGGAGTGATTTGCAGTTCAACCGATTTAATTCCCGGCAGGATTTTATCAGGTATTGCTTCTGGTGCATTTGCAATTATACTGCTGCTTGTCTTTTCCACTCTTTGACTAAATGATTCTAGCTTTCCGAGGCCAAATGCCAGGCTTAATCCCACTATGAGTATTATAAGGGATGTTCGGAACCTTGGCGAGAAAAGCTTTGCAGGTGAAACATAAGATAATTCCTTTTTGACTTTCTCGACCTGCAGCCTTTCGAGCATATTCAAGGAAACAGGGGGCTTGAGGAGTAACTCGGAACTTTCTTCCAGGGCCGGGTACGACTGGTTCAATAGCCGGGCAACATCTCTTTCCCGGGTCTTTAAAATTCCCGACCACCAGATCATGATTATGGAGAGGATGAGAGTAAGGGGTATTATCCACCAAAACGATAAGACTGCGAGTATTCTCAATGTTGATATGACAAGCGCGGAGACTGATAATGCAATGAACACATTTGAAATAAGCGCATAGCCCAGCCATTGCGTTCGCAACGTTTTGAGGTAGCTATGGCCTTTGTATTCTTCCATTAGTTTGTGCTGGTTCGGAATGAAAGGTAACGTTCGGCGATGAATATCCCCATTAATAGAATCCAGATAAAGTGTTGGAGATCCTTTTTGTTAGTAACAGGGTTGTCTGAGGTCTGAGGTCTGAGTTCGGAAGTCGGAGGTCTGAGGTCTGAGTGGGGTAGTATCTGACTAAGATGGATGCTTCTTTTATCGAATACACCATTTGGAGCGTCAGGTTTTGCTGGGAGGATCAAAGGCATTAGTAGTTTTACAAACTCCGGGCTCCATACCAGGTCGGTCCATTCGGGGTTAAGGCGTGAGTAGAAGGTGTAAAGTGAAACATTATTTGATTGTTTAAGATCCAGAAGAGGCTTGCCGAAACCGTCTTCCCAAACTGAGAAACCCAATGCCTTTTCTGGGTAGCTGATTCGTTTATATACGCGAATATTTTCGGTTTTTAAAGTAGTCAAACCTTCGGTAAATTTTAGCCAGGTATTGGTTGAAGTTACTTTACCCATTGCATACTTAAACACTTTGGTGTTAGCTTTTATTCCAGAAGGAAGTTCTTTTGAAGACAGCCAGAAAAGAATGTCTTGCTGGGATGACGGTTTAACTAGTTTTATTTTACGCGAAGTATATTTTTGAATAGAAGCGATCGCGGCGCCGAGGTATGCGGCATCATTTTGAAATCCTTCAACATTTACGGCAATAGTAAGCGTGCTGGTATCGGCTAAAAGGGTTTGCCCATCCAGCTGCACCTGGGCTTTACCATTTAAAATGCTTGCGCGGACACCGGAAATCTCATTTCCCGGAGCGATATCAATTGCGCTGTTGAACGTGCCGCTCGGACTACTTTCTGACACAATTGTTTTAATTTCCCCTGAAATAGTCAGATAGGAACGATCGATCCATTTAGATATTGAATCGGCAGGAGTGAAGGCCTTCCAATTAATTGCGGTAGAAATAGCAGGGCGGGCCCCTTTAAACCGATTGGCACGATCGCTGGTGTAAATAAGTGCTTTCGAACCTTGGGGGATTTGCTGTTCCAATAATCGAAGAAGCGACCAGTAGGGTAATAAAGCGGATGAATCTGCTTTTGTAGAATCCGCGAGCATTTCCTCCAGTTCCACTCGTTTGAATCCGGGCTCGAAAAGGCGTAGTTCTTCTCCAGCGGCAGAAAGGGAATCTATCTCACCTTTAAACCTGGTGTAAGTTTCAGCAAAGGCGCTCTTTTCAATAAGAATCCAGGCTTTATTTCCTTTTGGTGCTTGCAGACTTTTCCATACCGGCTCAGCCAGGTAGAGCGAAAGAAGAATAATTACTAAGCACCTCAAAAACAGCAGGAGCAGATCCATAAGCTTAAGACTGCGTGAATTCTGACGTGAGCTTTCTCCCATCAGCCTGATGCTGCCAACTTTCAATGTTTTGCCGGTTTTGATATTCCACAGGTGGATGATCAGAGGAACAAGAATTCCGCTGATACCAAAAAGCCATATGGGATTTAAAAGTTGCAACATATTAGCCTCTGACTTTATTTCGTTGGTTCAGGAAATCGCGCAAAGCCTGATCAGGCGATTCATCCATGGAGATCATGCGGTAATGGATATGCCGGTCAAGCATTTCGGTACGGAGGTCGTTCAGGTGGATGGACAGATCTTCCAGGTATTGCTTACGCGATGTGCTGGCATCAATCTTTACTGTTTCACCAGTTTCAAGATCCTCCAGAACAGAAAACCCTTTAAAATCCAGATCCAGCTCGTTCTTGCCCATTAGGTGGAAAACAATGACCTCGTTTTTCAATGCAGAAAGGGTATCCAGCAAATCAAGAATCTCTGTGTTTTTTTGATAAAGGTCGGTGATAAATATCAGCAATTCTTTTTTGCGTGAACCGGTGTATATATCTTTATAATTGACAGGTCTGGTAAACTGTCCGCCAGCTATGATTGATTCAAGGTGAAAGAAAAGCCGGTTCAGATGCTGGAAGTCCTGCCGGGAGGCAAGAGAAAATAGACCGCCATCCTGGAAAATATATAATCCCGTTGCATCGCCTTGGGAATTTGCAAGATAGGCCAGGGCTGCAGCAAGGTAGCGCGCATAATCGATTTTTTTAAAAGCTCCATCCTGATGATTCATCGAGCCGCTTGCGTCGATCAGAAATCTAACTGAAATATTGGTTTCAACTTCCGATTCGCGGATATAATACCGGTCGGAACGTCCATACATTTTCCAGTCGAGCCAGCGGAGGTCATCACCGGGCTGGTAGCTGCGGTACTGACTAAACTCGAGCCCGGGGCCTTTGATTGAGCTTTTATTCAGGCCCGTCATGAAACCGTCTACTATCGTCCTTGCCGCAAGAGAGAGGTCTTTGATGGCTAGGAAGGTTTTGGGGTCGGCGAGCTTTTGCACTTAATTAAGAATTAAGAATTACGATTCGAATTGCATGACGGAAAATCTAGATCTTTACTTTGGGTCGTGCAACGGACTTAATAAGTTCGGCAGTAACCTGGTCGGCGGTAACGTTTTCAGCTTCGGCTTTGAAATTTACAAGAATGCGGTGGCGGAGGACGGGGTATGCCATGGCATGGAGGTCTTCTATGATGACAGCGTAGCGGCCTTTAAGCAATGCGCGTGCCTTCGATGTTAGGATTAGTGCCTGGCCAGCCCGGGGCCCTGCTCCCCAGCGAACCCATTCTTTTACGAAATCAGTTTGGGTGGTATCGGGACGTGTCGCGCGGATCAGTTTACTGGTATATATTATGAGATCTTCGCTAATGCTTACGTCCCGAACCAGCGACTGAATCTGGATAATCTCTTCAGCCGTTAAAACGGGCTCAATGACTGGTTTTTTTGATCCGGTGGTGCTGCTCAGTATTCCGAACTCTTCCTGCTCGGATGGATAGCCGATTTTTACAAACAGAAGAAACCGATCAAGTTGTGCTTCGGGTAAAGGGTAGGTGCCCGCTTGTTCAATTGGGTTTTGAGTAGCTAATATGAAAAAAGGTCTGTCGAGAGGGTAGGTTTGTCCGCCATAAGTAACCTCAAACTCTTGCATCGCTTCAAGCAAAGCTGACTGAGTTTTTGGCGGTGTCCGGTTGATCTCATCCGCGAGTATAATATTCGCGAACAGCGGACCTTTATTAAATTTAAAGAATCGTTTTCCGGTGCTGTGGTCTTCTTCCAGGATTTCTGTGCCAATAATGTCGGTCGGCATCAGGTCGGGAGTGAACTGTATTCTTCTGAACGAAAGGTCGAGAGCCTGCGACATGGTACGGACCATCAGCGTTTTTGCAAGTCCGGGGACTCCTTCCAACAAGCAATGCCCGCCGGCCATTAATGCAATGACCAGCTCATCGAGCACCTCGTCCTGTCCCACGATCACTTTTTGTATCTCATTTTTTAAATGAGGAAGCTTTGCAATTATAGTTTTAAGCGTGCTTTCTGAAATTTCCAAGATGTTAATTTAATTGGTTCGATGGCGTTAAAAGTGGAAAATTATAAATAAAATCCCTGACAAGGCTAGTTTATACAATACTGTTACTATAATTTTCAAATAAATCTTTCAAAAAACTCTTTAGGGAATAATTATAGCAATAATTTAGGGGAATGTTTGCTTCCAGGTTCACCTTTGCAAGATTAAGATACCGTTCCGGCGATTGGGATACCGATCAGCGGATGCCGTCCAACATTCTGAACTCACTGGTGGAATATACCACGGTTCCTGTGAATTTGGATGAGAAGGTAGTTGACCTGAGCGGGGATGAACTTTTTCTCTATCCCTTCGCATACCTCAGCGGCCACAAGCTCGTCCAGTTCAATAGCCAGGAAAAATCAAATTTTAAGAAATACATCCAGAATGGCGGCTTCGTATTTGTCGACGACTGCAACCATGATATCGACGGGCTCTTTGCCAAATCGTTCGAAGCCCAAATGAGCGCCCTCTTTGGCCCCTCGTCTCTGAAGAAAATTCCTAATAATCACGAGATCTACAACTCCTTCTTTAAGTTTGAAAAAGGCCCACCAACAACATCCTTCGAGCTTAACGGATGGGGCGACGACCTGGTACACGACTACCTGAAAGCTATTGAAATCAACGGTCGGATCGCTGTTTTATATAGTAATAAGGACTACGGGTGTGAATGGGATTATGATTTCAGAAATAAGCGTTTTTATGCTGAAGACAACACTAAATTTGGGGTAAACATTGTGATGTACGCGCTTTCTTAAGTTGACAGTCGACACTCTCGGCCCAGCCAACGCCAACTGTCAACCCGATAGCTATCGGGTCTCAACTTTTCTCCGTATTTTTGACACAATCATATTTTTGAATGAACAATCCAATTTTGACCTCTCTTCCCGGCATTTACTGTAACTCCCAATCCACCTATTCCCGTTTCCTAACCCGCGAGGTGAAGATCGGCGAGATAGCTATGGGCGGAACAAATCCTATCCGGATCCAGAGTATGACAACAACGGATACTATGGATACGATCGGGACTGTGGAGCAGTCGATAAGAATGGTTGAGGCAGGATGTGAGTATGTGCGGATTACGGCACCAAGTATAAAGGAGGCTAGGAATTTAGGTGTTATAAAAAAGGAATTGCTGCGCAGGGGATATAATGTTCCTTTGATTGCTGACATACATTTTACTCCAAACGCTGCAGAGGAAGCAGCAAGAATTGTAGAGAAGGTCAGGATCAACCCGGGCAATTACGCCGACAAAAAGAAGTTTGAGAATTTCGAATATACGGACCTGGAATATAAGGCTGAGCTTGACCGGATTTACCAGAAGTTTACGCCATTAGTCAAAGTTTGTAAGGAATACGGAACTGCGATGCGGATCGGTACTAATCACGGCTCTTTATCCGACAGGATCATGAGCCACTATGGCGATACTCCTCAGGGGATGGTTGAATCGGCGATGGAATTCATGCGCATGTGTGAAGATCTGAACTACTATAACATGGTGATTTCGATGAAGTCGAGTAACCCCCAGGTCATGGTACAGGCTTATCGTTTGCTTGTCGCTACCATGATAAAAGAAGGAATGAACTACCCCTTGCACCTGGGTGTAACTGAAGCCGGTGATGGTGAAGATGGACGGATCAAATCTGCCGTTGGGATCGGAGCGTTGCTGGAAGATGGTTTAGGAGATACGATACGGGTATCATTGACGGAGGAACCGGAAGCGGAAGCGCCTGTTGCCATTGCGATGGCGGAGCGGTATGCGGTACGTGAGTTATCGGTTACCAGTTACCAGTTGCCAGGCAAAGCGGATAAAGAGTTATCACCCGATAGCTATCGGGTTACCAGTGACCCAATATCAGGCAAAGCGTCTAGTCCACCCAGCCTGGTAACTGGTAACGGGTCACTGGCAACTGATCCTAATTATTTACACTCTCCCTTCCAATATAACAAACGCATCACCACGGAGCTAAATACCTTTATCGGCGGCCACCAGGTACCCCGGGTTATAATTGACCTTTCAGCTAAGAACCTTAGGGACCCGGCCGTTCTGGGCGATGTGGGTTACATTTATTCTCCCATCCTGGACAAGTATAACATGGGTGAGCAGTCTACAGATTTTGTCTACCTGGCAGATCAGCTCCCTTCATTCAGCTTTCCGGGAAATTTGAAGCAGCTTTATAACTACTTCACCTGGAAAACGCTTACAGATAAAACGAATTGTCACCCTTTATATACCTTACAGGAATATATTGAATCAGAAGAAAAAGATGCGTCGTTGAACCTTGTTTTAATATCCCACAGCGATATTGGTACGGAACTCTTCGACCGCATACCGCTGGATAACACCCTGGTTTTTGTTTTGGAAACGAAGGAAATTTGCGGAATGCAGGAACAGAGAGGGGTGTTTTTGAGGTTCGTGGAGATGGGGATTGAGGTGCCTGTTATCATTAAGAGAAGTTATGGGTTACGAGTTATCAGTTACCCGTTACCAGGTCAAACGGATATAGAGGTACCAGTTACCGATGCCGACCGGTTCCAACTCTACTCTGCCACCGACATCGGGGGTCTCATGCTCGACGGTTTTGGCGATGGTATATGGCTCGACGCGCCGAAAATATGGCCTAAAACGATATTAACTACCTCTTTTGGGATTTTGCAGGCTACGCGCTCGAGGATCTCTAAAACCGAATATATTTCTTGTCCGAGCTGCGGCCGGACATTGTTTGACCTGCAGATTACAACCCAGATGATTCGCAGTCGCACTGACCATCTCAAAGGCCTGAAGATCGGTATTATGGGATGTATAGTAAACGGCCCAGGTGAAATGGCGGATGCTGATTATGGGTATGTGGGAACTGGCCCGGGAAAAATCACTTTGTACCGTGGCAAAGAAGTGGTGAAGAAAAATGTGAACACGGAGAATGCACTTGATGAGTTGATCGGCATAATTAAGGAAGATGGGAATTGGGTTGAGCCTGAGATTGCCTAAACCGCTCCCCCTCCATTAATAAACTCAATACTCTTCTCACAAACCAGCTGCAATTCCAGTGGTAGGTTATCTTTTGTAAATGGATGTTCTGCTCCAAAAACATGGTTAGCATGGGTTACCACGAATAGTTCTGCTTCTGTTGATCGTTCCTGCAATTCTTTTGCCTGGGAGAGTTCTACATTTACATCTTCATCGCCATGGATGATCAGCCAGGGTTTGTTGACGCGCTCTGCTGCGGAAAGGATATCATAAGCTTTGGCGTGTTTTTCAAGGTCGTGAAGGAGGTCGATCTTTAAGGGTGTGTATTGTTTTGTCCGGGTGTTGAAATTATATATTACACCCTTCAATCGCCATTCAGCTTCATCTTCAGCATTCCATAAGCTGCTGAACTTTGATATGGAAGCCCAGGTAATTAACCGGGCAATCCGGTCGTCATTTGCCGTCTGGATGACAGATGTTCCGCCACCACGACTATGACCGATCAGAGTTAATGAAATCGGCTCGGGAAAATCCCTGCCGCTTTTTATAAATGTGATCACAGTATCCAGATCCTCAAATTCTTTGGTGAATGTATTATCGCCAAAAGCGCCCAGGTCTGCAAAGTCTTGAGGGCTATCAGGTGTAGTACCGTTATGGGAAAAGTTAAACTTGAGAAAACGCAATCCATGTGCAGCGAAATATTCCGCGACCATGTTATGCGTTCCCCAATCCTTAAATCCTTTAAACCCATGTACAAAAACCACCATCGGTGCACTTTCATTGCCGGTTTTATAAGTCAGGTCCATTAATATGGGCTTGCCTTCTGCACCGGTGAGGGTGAATGTTTGTTTGATGACCATGGAGTTATAACATTTTAAAGGGTGATCCGTTTTAAAGTTTTACGTTTTTACGTTGTAAGGTTATACGTTTTACGTTGTACGTTATACGTTTGACTAAACGCTGTGTTAAAGTTATGACTTAAATTAATATCGATGGACGCGTTTACGAGTTTCCTCGCTTTGCTTCGGAATGACGCTATCTTTTTGGGGGGAGGAAGGAATTCCGGCTCGAATACAGATATCTTAATCCTATTCATCCTATCATCCTACAAATCTTATTCCAGACAAATCCTATTCCAGACCCATTCCTATTTATAATCAGTCTAAACATCCGTGTTTACAAACAGGTGACACATACAAAAACCCTTATTTGTTACATTTGTTACGGTTTTTACTTAGGATAGCTGGAATTGAAGTTTTTAAAAGTTATTGCCTTTACCCACAAGCACATCGACCTCAAAGATCTTGGGAAATTTGTGATTTGTAATGAGACACTACACAGTAGTCTTGAGCGTGTAAAGCAACGGTTCGACATCCCTGAGATCTTTTACGTTGGAACGTGTAATCGGGTTGAATTTGTATTTACAGCTGAACAGAGCCTAGATGTCGAGTTTGTAAAAGAATTTATTCAAACTCTTGACTGCATACCTTCGGATCAGGTCGATAATTTCGTTAATCAGGTTTTGGTTTATGAAGATATTGAGGCTCTAAATCACCTTCTTCGCATTTCCTGTTCATTAGAAAGCCTGGTAGTTGGCGAAAAGGAAATCCTTGCTCAAATCCGTAAGGCTTATGAGATTTGCAGGGTAGCAGGCTTTACTGGCGACTATCTCCGCTTGATCATGAGCCGTGTTGTAAAAACTGCTAAAGAAGTTTACACAAATACCGGAATCGCTCGCAAGCCGATTTCAGTTGTTTCTTTGGCTTATCGTAAACTGCGTGAATTGAAGATGTGCACCAATGCGCGGATTCTGATCATCGGTGCAGGCGAAACGAATAAAAATCTCTCCAAATACCTTCAAAAGCATAAATATTCTAATTTCACTATTTTCAACCGTACACTTGCCAATGCACAGGTTCTTGCTGAAGAGCTTGGTGGTAGTGCTTTTGGTTTGGAGGAGTTGAAAAAATACAAGAAAGGTTTTGATGTGATCATTACATGCACCAGTTGCACTGAGCCTGTAATCACTAACGAAATCTACGAATCATTATTAAATGGTGATACTTCCCGAAAGGTAATTGTTGACCTGGCTGTTCCCAATGATACCTGCTGCAGCGTAATTGAGAAAAATCCGGTAACTTTTATTGAAGTCCACAGCTTACAGGAAATTGCGAACAGTAACCTGCAGGAACGTTATGAGGAATTGATATTTGCGGAACGCATTATAGATCAAAACATTCAGGAGTTTAAACCTGTTTTGAAACAGAGACGGGTTGAAATTGCTATGCGGAACGTTCCTGAGATGATTAAGGAGATTAAGAACACAGCTATAAACCGCATCTTCGCGCAGGATATTGAGAGCATGGATGAGAATTCACGGGAGGTTTTAACCAAAGTGATGAACTACATGGAGAAAAAGTACATTAGCGTTCCTATGGTTATGGCAAAGGATATCCTGATAAATAATTGCTGATACCAATCTGATGCCAATCATTTTGGTTAATTTAACCCCTCGATAAAGGCCCATCATCAATAAATTGCCATGTCTGATAATTTGCCCGGAACAGCCGGAAATTCTAAAATCATAATTGGAACACGAGGTAGCGATCTTGCATTATGGCAGGCTAATTTTGTTAAGGGTGAGCTGGCAAAGCTTGGACTTGATTCCGAATTAAAGATTATCAAAACACAGGGCGATAAAATAATAAATCTTAGTTTCGATAAACTGGAAGGAAAGGGATTCTTTACAAAAGAGCTTGAAGATGAACTTTTAGGCGGAACGATTGATCTTGCTGTGCATTCGCATAAAGATCTTCCAACAAATGGTCCGCCGGGGCTTATCATAGCCGCTGTATCTGAACGTGAAGATCCATCAGAACTCCTGATAATCCTGAAAGACTGCGTTGACATCCAGCAAAAGTTAGTAGTAAAATTTGGGGGAATGGTTGGTACATCATCCAACCGCCGGAAGGCGCAGCTTTTGGCTGTTCGTCCGGACCTGGAAGTAGAGGAACTGAGAGGCAACGTGCCTACCCGGATTCAAAAACTGCGTGACGAGGATTACGACGCAATAATGATTGCAAAAGCGGGTGTTCATCGCCTGGGGATTGACTTGAGTGAATTTTACGTGGAGGATTTAGACCCGATAGAATTTATTCCCGCCCCAGCTCAAGGTGTGCTGGCTATTCAAATCCGTGAAAACGATAAGGAGCTTTTTGAGAGGCTTCAGCCTCTGAACCATAAAGACGTTGCTGAACAAATAGGAATTGAACGTAAGGTTCTTAATCTTTTCGACGGCGGCTGCCATATGCCTCTGGGTTGCTATTGCCGTAAAGATGGAAACCAATATCAGGTATGGACTTCAAAAGCCAATGAAGGTGATGAGTTTCCCGACCGCCTTTTCCTGCAATCAAAAACGATTAATGGCCTTGCAGAGAGGATCGTATCAAAGTTCGACCCTGACCGAAGGTTCCCTAAAAATATTTTCATCACAAGGGAGCTTCCTGAAAGCAGTTACCTGAGGATTGCACTTGAAAAGCACGGAATAGAAATCGAAGGGCGCTCACTTATTAAAACTTATCCGTCAATAAATAAGCTCGATTCTTATATTCTTAGAAATGTGGACTGGGTATTCTTCAGCAGTAAAAATGCTATCGAATATTTCTTCAGGCTGGAACCTCACCTGCCTAAGAAGGCCAAATTTGGTGTATTGGGACGTGGCTCAGAAGATGCGCTTCGCTATGTAGGAAAAACAGCTGCTTTTAACGGTGAGGAAGAGGGTATAGATACAAAAGACATTGCAAAGGAATTTGCGAAAATAGCTAATGGAACACGTGTGCTTTTTCCAAGTGCCAAGGGTTCATTGAGAACCATCCAAAAAGCTTTATCAGCAGATACGAAAATTGTTGAACTCACCGTATACGAGACAGTTCCCGAAGAGGATGTCACACAATCGTACGCGGATGTTCTGATATTTACCAGTCCCTCAAATGTTGAATCTTATTTCGTAAATAATTTACTTGAGCCCGATCAACAGGTAATATGCATCGGCAAATCAACCGGTATGAAATTTGATGAAATGGGAGTAAAATATTTTTTACCCTATTCACCGGATGAGGTGGGCTTATCTGAAGCAGTTTTCGCACTTGATTTTATTGATCGGAGAGAAAGTTCCCATTAAATATGCTAATACGTCCCAGAAGATTAAGGAGTTCGCCGATTGTGCGGGAAATGGTTGCGGAAACGAGGCTTTCAAAGGATATGTTTATCTATCCTTATTTCGTTGTTCCCGGTAATGGTATTGTTCACGGCATTGATGCGATGCCCGGCGTTAGTCATTTCAGCACCGATGAGCTGGTTAAGGATGTCGGGAAATCATTAAAACTTGGAATCAATAAAGTTTTACTTTTTGGAGTTGGGGAGCAAAAAACTGAAGATGCCAGTTCTTCGTATGACGAGAATTCAGTTGTGGCGAATGCTGTCAGGGCGCTGAAGTCTGCTTTTGGCAAAGATATTTTCGTTGTTACTGATGTGTGTACCTGTGCCTATACCACTCATGGCCATTGCGGCATTATGCACGATGACTATGTGCATAACGATCAGACGGTGAATGTACTGGCGAAAATGTCGCTAACACATGCAAGAGCTGGGGCTGATATGGTTGCTCCTTCAGATATGATGGACGGCCGTGTTTTAGGGATCAGAAATGTTCTGGATCAAAACAATCTGGAAAATACTTCCATCATGAGCTACAGCATTAAATTTGCATCGGCATATTATGGCCCATTCCGGGAAGCCGCTGATTCTGCGCCAAATAAGGGTGATCGCAAAGCTTATCAGATGGATTTCAGAAACCCGAAAGAAACAATGCGTGAAGCCCTGCTTGATGAGCGGGAAGGAGCAGATATTCTGATGGTTAAACCGGCATTGGCCTATTTAGATATTATTCATCGTTTGAAAGAAAATACCGATCTTCCTGTGGCCTGCTATAACGTATCCGGAGAGTATTCGATGGTGAAAGCAGCGGCTCAAAGAGGTTGGATTGATGAGCAAAAGGTAGTAATGGAAAACATGTACGCTTTCAGCCGGGCGGGTGCGAATATTATTATTACGTATCATGCAAGGGAGATCGTTGAGAAGCAATGGATGTAAGGTAGTATCAGGTATCAAGTATCAAGACAGGAATCTATCAAGGAATAAAGATCAAGGAACAAGGACAATCCTTCCAGTGTCTGGAGTGGATTAATAGAATAAAATAATAGGTCATAGGCGCTATGCAACTTATAACCTACAACTTATAACTTACAACTCAATGTTAGAGTCATTAAAAAAAATCTTCTCCGGATCAGAAGCAGAAGTGCCGGTGAATTACGCGGGTAAGCCGGATATTTCGAGGGAGAAATCGGCAGAGCTGTACGAAAAATCAAAGGGATATTTTCCCGGTGGTGTTAATTCGCCGGTAAGGGCTTTCAAATCTGTACATGGCACGCCGTTGTTTATACAAAAGGGCGATGGGTGTTTTGTGTGGGATGCAGATGGCAATAAATTTATAGATTTTTGCGCTTCCTGGGGCCCGTTGATACTGGGCCATAATCATGCTGCCGTTCGAGAGAAAGTTATTGAAGCGATGCAAAGCGGGATGAGCTTCGGAGCGCCAACAGCGCTCGAAAACCAGCTTGCCGAACTGATTTTAAAGAATAACAAATACATAACAAAACTTCGTTTTACCAGTTCCGGAACTGAAGCAGTGATGTCTTCTATCCGACTTGCCCGTGGTTATACTAAACGGGATAAGATCATAAAATTTGAGGGATGCTATCATGGTCATTCAGATTCATTGCTTGTAAAAGCGGGATCAGGATTGGTAACCTTCGGCGAAACTTCATCAGCTGGTATTCCAAAAGCATTCGCAGACGAAACTATCGTTGTGCCTTTGAACAACGAGGAGGCTGTAAAAGCTGCCTTTGAACAATTCAGTGATCAGATCGCGGCAGTTATTATTGAGCCGGTACCTGCTAATAATGGCTTATTGCTTCAAACTAAAGAATTTCTCGAGTTTCTGCGTTCAATCTGTACAAAACACAAAACGCTGCTGATCTTCGATGAGGTCATTTCAGGGTTCCGCGTTGGCTTTGAGGGTGCTGCAGGTTTTTATCAGGTTAAGCCAGATATTATAACATATGGGAAAATAATCGGCGGCGGATTGCCGGTTGGAATGTACGGATCTACCGCTGAGATCATGGAAATGATATCGCCGGACGGTCCGGTTTACCAGGCTGGAACTTTGTCGGGCAATCCGGTCGCGATGGCCGCCGGTATTGCGCAGTTAACAGAGTTGTCAAAGTCAAGCTTCTACAAGGATTTGAATAACAAAGCATTTGAATTCACTGAATCTATTCAGCGTTTTGCAACCGCCAGGAATTACAAGGTAAGAATATTTTCTATTGCTTCTATTTTCTGGTTTGCGTTTACAGACCTGGAAACTATCAGTTCTGCTGAACAGATTGATGCCTCGAGCATGGATAAATTCAAAGTATTCCATCGCGAGCTTCTGAACCGCGGTGTATACCTTGGGCCTTCTGGTTATGAAGTAGGATTCGTGTCATCAGCACATTCCAAGATTGAGCTCGAGAAAGCAAAGCGTGCCATTTTTGAAAGCCTGGATTTTGTTTTTAGGGGGGCAAGAGCCGATTAAAATGAGAAGGCCGCTGATAATATTCTATTGCCTGGTAGTATATATGACCTTTCAGCTTGTCTGGTGGGGAACGCTACTTCTCGCGGCAAGGCCGAACAGCAAAGGAATGATAGTGGGAGAGGCTGCGGTCTTTTTATTCATCGTTTTTGTGGGTGCTTTTTACATGCACAAAACACTGAGTAAGGAGCGTAAATTACATCAGCAGCAAAAGAACTTTCTTTTATCTGTTACCCACGAGCTAAAATCTCCCTTAGCATCTATAAAACTATACCTGCAGACTATCTTAAAGCGGGACTTAGACAGAGAGAAACAAAAAGGGTTCATAAAAAATTCATTAAAGGATATAGAGCGGCTTGATGATCTTGTGGAAAATATGCTTCTTGCCAGTAAGATTGACAGTAATTCTTACTCATTTCCGAAAGAGGAGTTCAATTTTTCTGATCTTGTAAAACAAGTAGCAGAGCGCTTGCAGGTACACACCTGCAGTTCCCAGATTATAAGCGCAGAGGTTGAAAAAGGTGTTATTTTGAAGGGAGACCAATTCGCACTGACCTCCATGGTGACTAACCTGATCGAAAATGCGGTCAAATATTCGCCTCCATGTGCTGAGGTAAAGGTGAAATTATACCGCAGTAATGGGGAAGTGCATTTCATTACTGCCGACTCTGGTATAGGTATAAGTGATATGGAAAAAACACGTATTTTTGAGAAGTTTTACAGGGTTGGCAGCGAGGATACACGTAAAACAAAGGGGACAGGCTTGGGTTTATTTATTGTTAAACAGGTCCTTGATAAACATCAGGCTACGATAAAAGTAAAAAACAATCAGCCTTCGGGAACAGTTTTCGAAGTAATATTCAACGCAAATGCTAACTAAACAAAGAATCCTGTTGGTAGAGGACGAAGATCATCTTCTTGAGGCTATCAAACTTAACCTGGAAATTGAAGGTTATAAAGTGTCAACCGCTACTGATGGTAAGAAGGCACTGAAGATCTTTAAAGAAGAGCGATTTAATCTGGTGATATTAGATGTAATGCTACCAGAGATCGATGGATTTCAAGTTGCTGAAACTATCCGCCTCGAAAACTCAGAAGTACCCATTATGTTTCTAACAGCCAAAAACACGAGTGAAGACCGGGTTATGGGACTGAAAAAGGGTGCTGATGACTATCTTGTTAAGCCTTTCAATCTTGAAGAACTTATACTCCGGGTTGGGATCCTTGTCAGGAGGAGCATGAAAGGTGATGATTTGAAGGAACTGAATTCGTATAAGATTGGCGACAAAACCATCTATTTTAATTCATTTGAATTAAAGGAGGACGATGGTACCGTAACTCCGCTTACCAAAAAGGAAACAATGTTACTGAAGCTATTAATAGAGCGCCGCAATGAGGCTGTATCCCGGGAGCAGATCCTCGAAACAGTTTGGAATTATGACGTATATCCTTCCACGCGTACAATAGATAACTTTATACTGACCTTCAGGAAATACTTTGAACCGGATCAAAAAAATCCGACTTATTTTCATTCAATCAGGGGAGTTGGCTACAAATTCACTGATACTCATTAAAAATGTTCACTAAAAAAGCCCGGTTCTGGGTTATTGGAGTTGCCGTATTTCTGCTGGGCTGGACGATAAGCCAGCAAGTCTTTGAAATTACCGCAATTATTGGCATCGGGATAGCCCTTCTTATCTGGGGATATTTCCGTGAAGGTACCGTTGTAATGGCAGCGCGCGAATTCCATGCGAAAAACTACGATGGAGCCGAGGAGCTTTTGAAAGAGATTGTAGATCCTGACAAACTCGGCAGACATCGCCGCGGCTTTTATGAGTTCATCTATGGTAATGTGGAACTACATCGCCAAAATTATGAGCAGGCTGAAAAGCATTTTCAAATAGCTAGTAATTTTCCTTTGAGGAACCAGAATGATAAGGCAATTGTGCTCGTGCATCTTGCCAACCTAAATCTTCGCAGAAAAGATTATGATCGTGCAGCGGCCTATGTCGAGCGAGCTAAATCATATAAAATTACCTCCAGGGTAAAAACAATTATTGAAAAAATCGAATCTGAAATTAATAAAGCATAGTGAGTCAGAATAGTATACAGGACAGCCTTTTTTTACGTGCAGCGTTTTCTAACAATACAGAACGCCCACCGGTTTGGATGATGAGGCAGGCAGGCCGTTTTATGCCCGAATATTGGGAGATAAAGAATAAGTATTCGTTCCTTGAAATGTGTAAAACGCCGGAGATCGCCGCAGATGTTACGATGCTTCCAGTGGATTTACTGGGTATTGATGCAGCCATTTTGTTTTCTGATATTCTGGTAACAGCCGAAGCTATGGGGGGTGAATTGAGCTTTACTCAGGGAGTGGGCCCGAGATTCGCTAACCCGGTGCGGAACCAGGCTCACGTTGACGCCTTGCTTACTGATGTTGGCGACAGGCTTAAATACGTAGCAGATGCAATCAAGGTAATCCAGCAGCGATTGAACGGCAGTATCCCTTTGATCGGTTTTGCAGGGGCACCATTTACAGTGATGAGCTATCTGGTTGAAGGAGGATCTTCCAAAGATTTCAAACTGACGAAACTACTGATCCATAACCATCCAGAAATTGCTCATCAGTTGCTTGCAAAAATCGCTAAGGTTACAGTTGATTATCTGAATCTTCAGATCGAAGCTGGGGTAAATGCAGTTCAATTATTTGACAGCTGGGCACTTGCATTGAGCTGGGATGATTATACCGAATTCTCTCATAACTACAACAAAGAGATTATATCTAAATTAAACCGTAAGGACGTTCCGGTGATATCATTCTGTAAAGGAAGCTCCGTCTTTGCCCCTTTAATGGCCGAAACAAAGCCGGATGTGATCTCCGTTGACTGGAACGCTGACCTGCTTAATATTAAGAAAGCTTTACCTGCCGGTATTGCAGTACAGGGCAACCTCGACCCGCACATACTGTATGCGGATAAGACCGTGATCAAAGACAGGATCCACCGCTTATTTGAAAGAATGCGTGGTGAGAATGGATTTATCTTTAACCTTGGCCATGGTATTATGCCGGATATTCCGTTTGATAACGTGAAATATGCGGTTGAATTGGTTAAGGAATACCGGTATTAGACTAAAGCTAAAAGCGTAAAGCTGGAAGCAGGGGAAACGACTCAGGACGAGCATGAATTTAACTAACATATAAGCTTTAAGCTTTTTGCTTTTAGTTTTAAGCAATCTTATGGCATACCTCTACCTCAAAGCCCTTCACATTATCTTCGTCGTCAGCTGGATGGCGGGGCTGTTTTACATCGTACGTTTGTTTATTTACCACGTTGAAGCAAATGATCGCCCGGAGCACGAAAAAGCGATTCTGCAACGGCAGTTTGAGATCATGCAACATAAACTGTGGTATATCATTACCACCCCTGCAATGATTCTTGCTGTGGGAGCTGGAGTAGGAATGTTCTATGTTAATCCGGATCTTCTCTCTTTGCCCTGGATGCACGTCAAACTGACTTTAGTTCTGGGCTTACTTATCTACCATTTTATTTGCCAGAATATCATCAATCAATTGAAGCTGGGAATTTTCAATTGGACCTCCACACAGCTCAGGATCTGGAATGAGCTGGCAACGATTTTTCTGGTAGCAATCGTGTTTACCGTAATTCTTAAAAGTGCTATCGACTGGATATATGG
>NZ_JBKJUM010000055.1:0-17239 GCF_046590655.1 Daejeonella sp. | reverse complement strand
CTTTATTGTTTGATCAATAGGGGGCTTCACTTGTAAATTCAAAGAATAAAATAGGTTATTGACTACTTTTTACCGGATATTTTTAGATATTAAATTTTAACCGGACACTAGTGATGGGAAAATTAGCAAATTAGCAAATTTACCGCCGCCTAATTTGCAAATTTTCTCGTTTACTAATTTACTCCTTCCGCGGAAGCCCGAAACATCAAAGCTCCCACAGTTAAATTCGTGCGGCTATCAATTAGTATGGCTCCACCATTTTGCTTATTTTCATGATAGAGATCAAAAGCAAGCGGATCAGCGGTTTTAATTACTATACGGCCGATATCATTTAGCTGGAAGGTGTCTGCAGGAATCTTCTCAAGCGTGTTGATGTTTACCTTGTGGAGCATCTCCCGTATCTTACACTTGGTTTGTTTACTGTTATGCTGGATTAGGTACATCATGGAATCGTCTAAAGGCCTGGTGTCCATCCAGCAGAGATCAGCTTCTATTAGCTGCGATACAATTGGTTCATGCGATGAGTTCACCAGAATATCGCCACGGCTGATATCTACATTATCTTTAAGATGGAGTGTGACAGACATCCCACCGTGGATCTCTTCATGATCTTTGCCAAAGGTTTCTATCCTGCTGATCTCTGTCTTAACCCCCGAAGGCAAAACAGTAACCTTATCATTAACATGAAAACTTCCGCTGGAAACACGGCCTGCATAACCGCGATAATCGTGAAATTCGTCAGTCTGAGGTCTGATCACCCATTGAACCGGCATACGTGCCTGCGGTGATTTCTCATCCTCATTTACAGCAATAGTTTCCAGATGATCCAGAAGACTTTTACCACTGTACCATGGCATTTTTTCGGACAGGTTAACCACGTTATCACCCTTGAGGGCACTAACAGGGATATAAGTTACTTCATGCATATGAAGCTTTGCTGCAATTTCGGAATAAGCTTTTTGTATCGTATTAAAAGTGTCCTCACTGTAATCAACCATATCCATCTTATTGATACATACGACAACATGTTTAAGCTCAAGCAGCGATACAATAAAAGAATGCCTGATAGTTTGTTCGACAACTCCATTCCTCGCATCTACCAGAATGATGGCAAGGTTAGAGTTTGAAGCCCCGGTAACCATGTTCCGCGTGTACTGAATGTGGCCCGGTGTATCTGCAATAATAAATTTTCGCTTGTCGGTTTGGAAGTACTTATAGGCTACATCAATTGTTATCCCCTGCTCCCGTTCTGCTTTGAGCCCGTCGGTTAGAATGGCAAGGTCGATTGTTCCGTCGTCATTTTTCCGGTTTGATTGCTGGAGCGCTTCAAGCTGATCGGCTAGTATAGATTCACTATCATAAAGAAGCCGTCCGATAAGAGTACTCTTACCATCGTCAACACTTCCTGCTGTAAAAAACTTAAGTAAATCCATTAAAAATATCCTCCCTTTTTGCGATCTTCCATTGCAGCTTCAGAAACTTTATCATCCATACGGGCGCCTCTTTCGCTGATCTTTGATGCCCTTATTTCTTCAATTATATCATCGATTAAAAATGCATCTGATTCTACAGCTGCCGTACAAGTCATATCTCCCACGGTGCGGAACCTTACATTTTTATGCTCAATAATATCCTGCTCATCCATGTTCAGAAACTCAGCCGCCGCCATCAACTGTCCGTTCCTGGTAATCACATCACGTTCATGAGCAAAATAAATCGTTGGAAGTTCAATTTCTTCTCTGCGAATATAATTCCAGACATCGAGCTCTGTCCAGTTGCTAATCGGGAACACCCGCACGTTTTCTCCCTTATGGATTCTGCCATTATAAACGTCCCATAATTCAGGCCGCTGGCGTTTTGGGTCCCATTGTCCAAACTCATCACGAACAGAAAATATTCTTTCCTTTGCACGTGCCTTTTCTTCGTCCCGGCGGGCACCTCCGATACAAGCATCAAACTTATTGGCGGCAATGGTATCAAGGAGAGTGACGGTCTGCAATGCATTTCTGCTGGCATTTTTACCGCTTTGTTCTATCACTTTACCCTGATCTATCGAATCCTGGACATAACCCACAATGAGCTTTTCACCAAGTCTTTCGATCATCGAATCCCGATACGTAATTGTTTCGGGGAAATTATGCCCTGTGTCAATGTGTACAAGCGGAAAAGGAAATTTCCCAGGTCTGAACGCTTTTTCCGCAAGCCTCACAAGCGTTATCGAATCTTTTCCTCCTGAAAATAGCAATGCTGGTTTTTCAAACTGGCCGGCTACCTCACGCAATATATGTATCGCTTCGGCTTCAAGCTGGTCTAAATATGTCGTGTCTTGTTTAGTCATGTCTTGTTAAAAAATCGCATTTGATTGCGTTTATTATCTTTTTTTAGCGATGCTTCTCTGGCCCTCGTCCTGTCGGGGGGGTCAGTTCCGATGACCCCTCAGTCCCGCGATGCGGGACAGCTCCCATTTGCAGGGGAGCGGGATCCCGGGTAGCAAGATTACGTCGTGGTATGCAATCCACACTCCTTTTTACTCTGATCTTCCCACCACCATCTTCCTGCCCTGAAATCTTCACCTTCGTTCACAGCACGTGTACAAGGGGCACAACCAATACTTGGAAAGCCTTTGTCGTGCAGCGGATTATAGGGAATGTTATTCGCCCGGATGAATTCTTTGACCTGATCAAGCGTCCAATCGAAAATCGGATGATATTTAAGCAGTTGATTAGCTTCATCCCATTCCACGTTATCCATATGTTCGCGGTTCATCGATTGATCAGCACGGATTCCAGTTATCCAAACCGAGTTACCTGCAAGGGCACGTTTAAGTGGTTCAACTTTTCTGATACCGCAGCACTCTTTCCGGTTTTCCACAGATTCATAAAAGCTGCTCGGACCTTTCGAACTAACCATGCTCTCAACCGACAATGTGTTTGGATAATAAGCATGAATCTGCTTTCCATATATTTCAAGCGTACGGTTCCATACATAAAAAGTCTCGGGAAATAAACGGCCCGTTTCAAGTGTAAACACCTTAATAGGCAAGTCATTTTTGAAGATGATATGCGAAATTACCTGATCTTCCCATCCAAAACTGGTTGAAAACACAACCTTAGCGGGATATAGATCAGCTACATACTTCAGGGATTCTACGATTCCTAAGCCTTCAATTCCCTGAAGTAGATTCTGTGTGCTCATTACAACATCAATTATTTCGAATTATCTAAAGCTCTGGTCAGGTCCTCAATAATATCATCTGCATCTTCCAGACCTACTGAAATCCGGATACTACCCGGAAAAATTCCGATTTGCGCACGCTCTTCATCAGTTAATTTGGAATGTGTTGTGGATACCGGGTGCGTAGCAATACTTCGTGTATCGCCCAGATTGGACGATAAGCTGATCATTTCCAAAGCATCCAAAAATCTCATAGCTCTTTCGATTCCTCCTTTGATAATAAAAGTTACTACTCCACCACCCTGTTTCATCTGACGTTTTGCAAGCTCAAACTGAGGGTGCGAAGGAAGAAAAGGATATCTGACCACTTCTACTTCCGCATGCTTCTCTAATGATTCTGCAACCTTTAGTGCGTTGCTGCAATGTCTGTCCATTCGAACCGGCAATGTTTCCAGACTTTTCGAAAACACCCATGCATTGAAAGCTGACATAGCCGGACCGGTATGCCGGATGAAAAATAACATTTCTTTTATCAGATCTTTTCGACCAACAACAACACCCCCTAATACACGGCCTTGTCCGTCCATGTATTTTGTAGAAGAGTGGCTTACAAGATCCGCTCCGTATTGAATAGGCTTTTGCAGATATGGCGTAGCGAAGCAGTTATCCACATTAAGAATAAAATTATGCTTCTTTTTCAAAGCGCCAAGCCATTCAAGATCTACCAGCTCAAGGCCCGGATTTGATGGAGTTTCTAAAAAAACCATCTTAGTTTCAGGCCGCAATGCCTTTTCGAAATCCTCTGGCTTTGACGCATCAACATAAGTTGTAGTAATGCCCCATCTTGGCAGCAGCTGGGTAAAGAGCTGATGAGTTGAGCCAAATATCGATCGAAAGGCAACAATGTGATCACCGCTTTTCAGTAATCCGGCAAAGGATGCAAAAACTGCGGCCATCCCTGATGAGAATGCCAGTCCGGCTTCTGCACCCTCTGAATCGCAAACCTTTTGTATAAATTCTGAAGTGTTCGGATTTGAATAGCGGGAATAGATATTACCCTCAACCTCTTCCGTAAATAAAGCGCGTCCATGCTCCGCATCGTCAAACATAAAACTTGACGTAAGATATAAAGGCACAGAATGTTCCCTCTGATCAGATCGCGGGGACTGGTTACGGATGAGCTTGGTTGATTCCTTCATTATATTGTGATTTCCGCAAAAATACTTAATTATATAAAATTAATGAGGGTTGATACTATGGTTTTAAGGCTGACTATAATAACAATCATACCTACTGCCATCATTATGGCTTTTACTGAAATCTTATTAGATAATCTCGCTGCGATTGGAGATGCTAAAGCGCTCCCAATCACCAGTCCCATAATAGCTTCCCAGTACACGTCATTTAGCAAGGTCAGGAATGTTAGAGAGCTCATCAGCGCAATAAAAAACCTGCTGAGCTTTACTGTACCTAGCGAATAGCGTGCATTTCGTCCTCCTGCAATGAGCGATGACAGAACAATAGAACCCCAGCCGCCACCACCTACTGCATCGATAAAACCACCTCCGAAACCCAGGAACCTGATATTCTTAATTTTTGCCCCAATGTGTTTTCTCGTAACCTTGAAGGCCTTCAAAAGAATAACGACTCCCAGAATAAGTGTGTATAAAGACACTATCGGTTTTGTGACATGATTGTATTCCTCCAGATTAGTAAGCAAAAAAGCTCCAATCATAGCCCCAATCACTCCAGGTATCATCAATAGCCAGAATAAACGCATATTGACGTTCTTCATTCTGAAGTGCATCCAGCCCGCAATACCGTTGCTTAAAATTTCGGAAACATGAACAGCTGTGCTGGCCGATGCCGGCGGAATTCCCATAGACAAAGAAAAAGTGGTAGAAGTAACTCCGTATGACATACCTATTGCACCGTCAATCATCGCCAATACGAAGCCTGCGATCAGGAAATAATAAAAGGTTGGGGGCAAACCCTCCATATAATTTCTGAATTCTGGATCGTTGAACCAGAATAAGGCAACGATCAAAGCTAGTCCGGCAAAGCCTGCACTCCACAAAATCCATCTCATTTTACGGCTTGCTTCCTGCTCAGTCTCCGGTGTTACTAAAATTGCAGTTGCTTTATTCAGCGCGTTAACCTTATAGGCAAAATCACCATTGAGAGTATTTCTCAACTGATTCATTTGCCGTAAACTGATATCCAGCTCTTCAGGCAGATTTTCCTGAAAAACTTCCTTTAATCTTTTAGCGATCGTAGGCGATTTTCCATTTGTAGAAATGCCAATTTTCAAGTCGCCTTTCTTAACAATCGACCCCAAATAAAAATCACAAAGTTCAGGCTTATCGGCTACATTTATCAGAAGATGGCGCTCGCGCGCTAAAGCTCTGATCTCAGCATTGAGAGTATTGTTTCCTGTAGCAAGAACAACAATATCCTTATCTTCAAGATCAGCAGGTTCAAACTTCCGGTAACAGGTTTTTATCTGGGAATATTGGCCCGCTAGATCCACAACTTCCGGCAAAAAATTATCTGCAACAATTGTTATCTGTGTTTTAGGGCTGTTGGAAATTAGGGCGTTAAGCTTTTCCAATCCAATATTTCCGGCGCCAACAAGCAGCACCTTAAGTTCGTTGAGCTTAAGAAAGACCGGAAACAGCTGATTACCAACTATAGAATCCTCAGTTAAGTTATTGTTTTTACTCAGAACACTCATAAAATGCCCGGATAGGCTGATACAGGGAATGTAAACCGACAACTTCACCGAATATGATCAGAGCAGGAGCAGTTATTTTTTGATCAGCTGCAGCTTCTGCAATTGTTGCGGCTGTACCAACCACAACTTTTTCATTTGCCATTGAGCCGTTCTGAATGACTGCAACTGGTAATCTCCCTTTGCCTTCTGCTTCAAAAATGGCAGCGATCTCTTTTAGTTTTTTTACTCCCATTAGTACCACCACCGTTGCATCGGTTTTAGCAGCCGCATAAAGATCTTTGGAAACTTCGCCATTACTGGTAGTACCTGTAATTACCCAAAAGCTTTCACTGGTACCACGATGCGTTACCGGTATTCCCTGCAAAGCAGGAACAGAAATGCTGGATGAAATACCCGGAACTATTTCGGCCGGAATGCTGTAAGATGCAGCCATTTCAAGCTCCTCGAATCCACGGCCAAAAACAAATGGATCGCCGCCTTTCAAACGGACCACATGGCCGTAATTCAGGGCATAGTCAATCATAAGCTTGTTAACTGCCTGTTGGGAATACGAGTGATCGCCTGAACGTTTCCCTACATACACTTTCATAGCGTGTTCAGGTGCAAAATCAAGCAGTTCACTGTTAACGAGGGCATCGTATAACACGACATCTGCAGATTTCAGGATCCTGACACCTTTCAGGCTGATTAGTTCCGCATCACCAGGTCCGGCTCCAACAAGGGTTATCCTTGGCTCTTTAACTTCTTTTGTTGTTTTGGAATTAATCATAATTGCACTTCCTCCTTTGCTAACTTAATCCTTTGAATGAAATCAACAGTCGCTGCAAGATAAGTCTGTGCAAACTCTGCTGTCGGTTCGTTTTTATTTATCTGTAATGCCAGTTCTGTGAAGCTTTCAATTCCTTCAAGGATCGGGCTGTGTTTGTATTGTTCGTCGAAATCACGCATGATCCCTGTTTGCGTGCTGCTATTGATTCCTTTGTCAAGCAATAACGCTTTTGCTCCGCTTATAAAAACGCTGTAAGCGTGATAAAGGGAGTCTGAATAAGCTTTGTTTTCAAAGGATGATATTGACCATTGCAATTTCTCTTCTGCTTCGAGCACAAGAGTGGACACCAGATCGATTACCACACCAGCACATTCGCCAACACCAATAGCAGTAACAAAGGTTTCTTCGTGACCCCAATCCACAAATTCATCCGGAGTAAGCGTTGCCAGGTCAGCTATCGGTTTTAAAAGCTGATAAAAATGGTCTTTGCCAAGCCGATCATAAAAATCGTTGAAAAGCTCATCGCCGGTTTTATTTTGACTGTAATTATTTAGAACAACGCGCACCACATCCTTGGTCCTTTTAGAAGGAACTTTGATCACCTTGTCAGCGGCACGTCCAAGTCCGTCACCTATAGTACCTCCGCCCAAAAGAACCTGTGCGGCGGGTACCACTTTGCCTGCTGCCTTAAGTGAGCTGCCATGAAAACCAATATGAGCAAGGCCATGCTGCCCGCAACTGTTCATACAGCCACTTATTTTTATTTTAATATCCTGATTATCCACAAGGTCTTCATATTCATCGGCTATAAGATCCTCTAAAACCCGGGCAAGTTCAGTACTATTTGAAATTCCAAGGTTACAGGTATCTGTACCGGGACAGGTAGTAACATCCGCTACACTATCGAAACCAGGTTTGGCAAAATCAAGATCTTTTAAGCGTTCGAATAAAAGCGGAAGCGCTTCCGGCCTGACGAATTTCAGTAATAAGCCCTGATTGATTGTGATCCGGATCTCATCAGCTACAAGGCCGCGGATCGAATCTATAAACTTTCTTGCCTTTGCTGTTGGAATATCTCCCGTAGTTACTTTTATGTACACACCATAGAAGCCTTTTTGCTTCTGCTCGAATACATTGGTTTTTAACCATGATTCATAATGCAATGGATTGGAAATGATGACATCAGGATAAGAACTTACTTCCGGGATCTCAGGAAGCTGGATCGTTTCCCGGTCAACTACGAATTTCTTAGAATTATTTGCAATTTTTTCTTCGTCAATCAGTCGCAGGACTTCTTCCAGCCCCAATTTGGCTACAAGAAATTTCATTCTGGCTTTATTTCTGTTGTTACGCTCACCATGTCTGTCAAAAACCCGCAGAGTGCTTTCTATATAAGGAATCAGATCATCCTCGTGCAAAAACTCGTTGATGGGATGAGCAATTGCTGGCTGAGCACCTAAGCCACCTCCAAACAAGACTTTAAAGCCGCGTATTTCTTCGCCATCCTTTATGATCAGCTTGGGAATAAAGCCGAGATCATGAATGTATGAAAATGCAGTATCAGCTTCTGTAGCTGAAAAAGCAATTTTAAACTTTCTGCCCATCTCCTGGCAGATCGGATTTCTTAAAAAGTATTTAAAAGTGGCATGCGCATATGGGGCCACATCAAAAGGTTCGTTAGGATCAATACCTGCTGACGGTGAAGCTGTTACATTTCTTACTGTATTTCCACATGCTTCGCGAAGCGTAATATCATCCTGCTCGAGCTTTGCCCACAGCTCCGGAGTGCGGTCAAGACTGACGTAATGGATCTGGATATCCTGACGCGTAGTTAAGTGCAAATTGCTGCTTGCGTATTCATCAGAAATATCAGCGATCTTTAGTAATTGCCTAAAAGTTACTTTTCCAAAAGGCAGCTTGATACGGATCATTTGAACACCCGGTTGTCTCTGCCCGTAAATTCCGCGCGCCAGGCGAAGGCTGCGAAATTTTTCATCGTGTAATTTCCCCTCCCGAAATTCCCTGATCTTCCTTTCAAGATCGATAATGTCCTTCTGAACGATTGGATTCTCTAATTCTGTTCTGAAACTTTCCATTGCTGATTTTTGTACAAAAAAAACCTCTTCTACCGTGGTTGAAGAGGTTATGTATATTATTATATGATATATCTAATCTTCTCCAATTAACCAATTAACCCATCCATATAACAACAATTTGTTGTTATAGTATTAAACATATTTATGTTTCTGGTTTCCATCGGACAAATATAATATAAAGTATATAGAATTAGTAGTCTACTTACCAAAATTTTTACAAACCTGTCACATTAACAAGTTTTTCCTCCCGTGCTATTATGTCTGCTATACTTGTCTCACTCAAAACCTTTAAGGTTGCGTTGCGCACGTCGAGAAAAACATCGCGCACTCCGCAAGTACCTTCATTAATACACTCGTCGCACTTTTGATAAAAATTAAGACTGACACAAGGCAAGAGCGCAACTGGTCCGCCCGTAAGTCTTAATACCTGCACCAGAAATATTTCGGAGGGATCTTTTACCAGCCCATATCCTCCGCCAGAACCTTTTTTGCTAAAAAGCAAGCCGGCATTTCTAAGATCAAGAAGAATCTGTTCCAGAAATTTCTTGGGAATATTCTCCTCAGAGGCTATTCTCGAAATCTGCAAGGGTGCCTGACCAAAGTGCTTACCCAGTATTACCAGGGCCTTCATGGCATAACGTGTTTTTTTTGAAAGCATGGAATATTCGTCTTTTTTACTAATGTGCAAAATAAGGAAATTCTCCGGAATAGTGACGAGGGAGCGAGGTCTGAGGTCGGAAGTCTGAGGTCGGAGGTCGGAGGTCGGAGGTCTGAGGTCTGAGGTCTGAGGTCTGAGGTCTGAGGTCTGATGGATTTCCGACATTTGATTCCAGGTAATTATGATTATTGACCACAAGCATATGCATATGTCAACCTATTTCAGGACAAGACACCGACTTCCGACCTCCGAATTCAGACCTCCGACCTCCGACCTCAGTTCAAACAAAACCCTTATATTGCTTCTCCAAAACCCCCAATCATGAAAAAGTTGACATTCATCATATTTCTTTGCTGCGTTTATACTTCTGGCATCGCACAGCAAGGTGCTTTAAAAGAAAATAGTAAATACTATGGAAAAGAAAGTTTTGCAATTGAAGGAACGGGTGTACCGGAATCCGCAAAAGAAAGTCCATACGACAGACTGCCCCTGTCATCAAAAGGAAAAGTTAGGAAGGCAGTATGGGATCTTTCAAAGAATTCTGCAGGGCTTATGGTGCGGTTCTTAAGTAATTCCTCGTCAATTAAGGTAAAATGGGGTATTTTAAACGACACGAAGCTGAACCATATGGCTTCTACGGGCATCAAAGGCGTTGACCTCTATTGTAAGGTTAATGGAACATGGGTTTATGTAAATACCGGCAGGCCCACAGGGATGGAAAATGAAGCCAGCCTTGTAAGCACCCTTGCTCCCGGGGAAAGAGAATTCAAAATCTACCTGCCCCTTTATGATGGTACTACACATGTGGAAGTAGGCATAGACAGTACAAGTTATATTAGAAAGCCAGCTCCCAAAACGCAGCTTCCTATTGTTTTTTATGGCACAAGTATCCTTCAGGGCGGCTGCGCTTCACGCCCAGGTATGGCTTTCACTAATATTATTTCGAGAAAACTTAATGTTGATTGCTATAACTTCGGATTTAGCGGAAACGGCCGTATGGATCAGCCTGTGGTAGATGTCATTGCCGGGATCAAAGCCTCGTTCTATGTTATCGATTGCCTTCCGAACATGACTCCGAAGCAGGTCACCGACAGCGTTATGCCACTAGCGAAAGCGATCAGAGCTAAAAACCCCTCCACACCAATCGTCTTCGTGGAAAATATTGAATACGCTAGGATACCATTTGAAGCAAATCTAAAGAAGTCTTTTGAAGCAAAGAACGAAGCCTTGCAAACTGAATTCGATAAACTGGTGAAAGGAGGGATGAAAGGCCTTTACTACATTAGCTCAGCAAACGCAATTGGTACTGACAATGAAGGTACAGTTGATGGAACGCACATGACGGATCTTGGCTTTATGCGGTATGCGGATTATTTGATTGGGAAGTTTAAGGAGAATGGACTGTTGCTTCGTCGTGCCTCCTCGCAATGACACCTTCCTAAAAGCATGTTATTGGGATATTTAGAGCATGTTATTCGGATATTAAGAGCGTGTCATTGCGAGCGAAGCGAAGCAAACCTCTCCTTCAAAAAACTCCCCGTATACGAATTCTTCTCTTTTGTCAGATCTTCCGGCGTACCCTCAAACACCACACTCCCGCCTTTATCACCACCCTCCGGACCAATATCTATCACCCAGTCGGCGCACTTGATTACATCCATATTGTGTTCGATAACGATGATGCTGTTTCCCTGCCCGATAAGGGCGTCAAAAGATTTCAGCAATTTTTTGATATCATGAAAGTGAAGGCCTGTGGTTGGCTCGTCGAAAATAAAAAGTGTCTTGCTGCTATTGTTGCCTTTAACAAGAAACGAAGCTAGTTTTATCCGTTGAGCTTCACCGCCCGAAAGTGTGTTTGATGATTGTCCGAGATGCACATAACCTAGTCCTACATCCACCAGAGGTTTGATTTTAGTTATGATCTTGGGCTCGTTTTCAAAGAATTCCAGTGCCTCGTCAATGGTCATATCGAGAACCTCAAAGACATTCTTCTCTTTGTAGGTAATATCGAGCACGTGCTGTTTGAACCGCTTTCCATCACAAGCTTCGCAGGGAAGAAAAATATCAGCCATAAACTGCATTTCAATCTTCACTTCACCTTCACCCTGGCAGACATCGCAGCGACCACCTTCAACGTTGAATGAGAAAGCTGAAGGCTTTAAACCAGATGCTTTGGCTAAACCCTGAGAGGCGTACAGATTTCTGATCTCATCCCACGCTTTTACATAAGTTACCGGATTGGACCTTGATGATCTACCAATAGGGTTCTGGTCAACAATTTCCACCTGTTCAACTTTAGTATAATCGCCATCAATTGAATCATAGGATCCGGTTTGTTCGCCTGAATAATTGCCGATAGCTTTTTGCAATGCCGGCTGTAATATCCTTTTAACGAGGGATGTTTTGCCAGAACCTGAAACTCCGGAAACTACACAAAGCACATTCAATGGAAATTTGACGTCCACATGCTTTAGATTGTTTTCACGTGCGCCTTTTATCTCAATGTAATCATGCCATTTCCGCCTTTGGTTTGGAATCTCTATTGTGTTTCTGCCGCTCAGATATTTCCCGGTGAGGCTTGCATCGTCCTTTAGTATCTCTTCGAATGTCCCTGTAAAAACAAGGTTTCCTCCGTGGGTACCCGCTTCAGGTCCGATATCAATTATATGATCGGCAGCCTGCATAATCTCTTCTTCGTGCTCCACCACCAGCACCGTGTTACCAACATCCCGCAAAGATCTTAAAACACTGATCAGGCGATGGGTATCGCGTGGGTGAAGCCCGATACTGGGTTCATCAAGAACATAAACAGATCCAACCAGCGAGCTTCCTAATGAAGTTGCCAGATTAATCCGCTGCGATTCCCCTCCGGAAAGCGTATTCGAAAGGCGGTTAAGTGTAAGATAACCCAGGCCAACATCATTAAGAAATTTAACCCTGTTGCCAATTTCCATTAAAAGTCGTTTGGCGATCTTCTGCCTCGCCGGATCAACTTCCAGGGTGTCAAAAAACCCGGAAGCCTTATTCAATGGCATCAGCACAATATCAGTTATAGACCGATCGTCGATCTTAACGTAAGAAGCATCCTCCCGTAAACGACTCCCTTTACATTCGGGGCAGGTGGTTTTGCCGCGATATCTGGATAACATAACACGGTATTGTATTTTGTATGTCTGAGTTTCAATCTCCTTAAAAAAATCATCTAAGCCTACAAAGAACTTATTTCCCGTCCACAGCAAATTACGTTGTTGATCCGTCAACTGATTGTAGGCCCGATGAATAGGGAAGTCGAACTTCAAAGCGCTTTTGACCAGCTTATTGAGCCATTCACCCATTTTCTCACCCCTCCATGGAGCTATTGCGCCGTCATATACGGATTTGCTTTTATCAGGGATGACCAGATCTTCGTCAATACCCAGTACCTTACCATAGCCTTCGCAGCGCTTGCAGGCACCATATGGGTTATTAAAGCTGAAAAAATTAGGTGAAGGTTCCTCGAAACGAAGTCCGTCAAGTTCGAAACGGTCGCAGAAAATATGAACCTTTCCGTTTTCTTCAACCAGGCAATCACCTCTGCCTTCAAAAAATGCTGTCTGAGCTGAGTCAGCAATCCTGCTTAGAGTCTCATCGTCAGAAGCGACCGAAATTCGATCTATGACAATTTTCACATCCACATCATCGCCTGATTTTATATTGCCGGTAGATTTATCCTCCAGAAGATCTTCTATTTTCGAAATTTGATCATCGATTACCACACGAGTAAATCCTTTCTGAAGGAGTACCGCTAACTCTTCCTTAAGTGACCGATGGTTATGTGCGTGAAGCGGGCACGAAATTGTTACAGATGTATCAATTGTTAAATTGGAGATAAAATTGACTACATCAGTTACCGTATCTTTCTTAACTTCTTTTCCCGAAACGGGAGATATTGTTCTCCCTATCCTGGAAAATAAAAGTTTGAGGTAATCATATATTTCAGTCGAAGTCCCAACTGTTGACCTGGGATTACTTGTAATAACCTTTTGCTCAATAGCAATTGCAGGGGCAATTCCTTTAATAAAATCCACGTCAGGCTTATTCATACGGCCCATAAACTGTCGGGCGTATGACGAAAGACTTTCAACATATCTACGCTGACCCTCGGCATAGAGAGTATCAAAAGCCAATGAGGACTTCCCCGATCCGGACATTCCGGTTATTACAACCAGCTTATTTTTAGGAATCGCAACATCAATGTTCTTTAAATTGTGGACCCTCGCCCCCTTTATTATGATATATTTTTTTGGATCCTTTTCCGCTTCTTTGCTCATTCAGTAAACCTATGATCTTTCCTTTTACGTATATGTAAATGTAACCCCGTTTGGGTGTTCAAAAATACAGGTATATGACCTTAATACAGAAGAATGATTAATTATTCTTTGAATTTGGCAAAATAATTGTTTCATTTGGCAAAGGAAACGGATCAATTAAAATCAAAAAAGGAGAACGCTATCGGAAAAACTCTACTTCATTAACTTTTGGGAATTTTTATAAAAAGGGGAATTTAGAGTATGAGTGCTATAAAACTTCAATCGAAGAGCGATCAGGATCTGGTGCATCAGTATATACAAGGTCATGAATCCAGTCTGGAGGAATTAATCCGCCGGCATAAAACCAAGATTTACACTTCCATTTATTTATTAGTAAAAGATTCTTATCTGGCAGAAGATATTTTCCAGGACACTTTTATTAAAGTAATTAATACTTTGAAGGCAGGAAAGTATAACGAAGAAGGTAAATTTCTTCCATGGGTAATTAGAATTGCCCATAACCTTGTCATCGATCATTTCCGGAAAGAGAAAAGAACTCCTGTGGTTACTACTGTAGAAGGCTTTGATATATTTGAAGTATTAAAGTTTTATGACGAAAGTACAGAGGATAAGATCATCCGCGAACAAACACATCGTGATCTTCGTGAGCTTATTCACCTCTTGCCGTCAGAACAAAAGGAAGTCTTAATTATGCGCCACTACGGCGAACTTAGTTTTAAAGAAATTTCCGAGATCACTGAGGTAAGTATTAATACTGCGCTTGGACGTATGCGTTATGCACTAAACAACTTGCGCAAAATGATGCTTTCTAAGGAGATGAGTTTAGGGGGAATGAAGTAGGAGATAAAAAACTGAAAATTATTTTTGTTTCGAAGTAACATTTGTAAATTGAGTACGTTTTACATTAAAACGTAAACATGCTTATGATAAAAACTTCTACCTCCACAACAAATTCTTTACAAAACGAAATGATGCAAAACGCTGGTGTTACCGAAGAACTCGGTGAAGAGGATCAACTTTTTTACGATTCAATTCAGCAAAATCTGAATAGCTTAGTCAGAACGCCCGGCAAAGATGTCATTGCCCGAATTTTGAAGTATTCAAAATCGGTGTAAGAATCCTCAAAAAAGCTGTCTCATGAGACAGCTTTTTTGATTTAAGACCTGGAGAGATTTAAACCCTGAGGACGCAGAGTACAACGCAGAGAGTGCTGAGTTTTTGTTCCACATACTTGTTTAACATCGACTGATTAGTATTTCTTTGCGCACTCTGCGAGAAACTCCCCGTACTCTGCGTTAAAAAATAGGCGCCTTGCAATTCAACAAATTATCTAAGTTTGTTTCGTGCTAAGAAAAGACCGTTACAAAGCATTTGTCGACTATTTCTCTTCCCATCAGCCGGATGCGGAAACCGAATTAAACTATACCAATCCATTTGAATTACTGGTTGCGGTCATACTCTCTGCACAGTGTACAGATAAACGAATCAACCAGATAACGCCTGCTCTTTTCGAACGATTCCCTGATGCTTTAAGCCTTTCGGATTCCACCCCCGAAGAGGTATTCCAGTATATCCGCAGCGTAAGTTATCCTAACAATAAATCGAAACACCTTGTCGGGATGGCCATAAAACTAATGACGAAGTTCAATGGAACTGTTCCTTCAGACATCAATGACCTGCAGACCATGCCCGGCGTAGGCAGGAAAACCGCCAATGTTATAGCTTCTGTTATTTACAATGCGCCGGCAATGGCAGTAGATACCCACGTGTTCAGGGTTTCAAACCGAATTGGTCTCACACGGAATGCCACTACCCCCCTGGCAGTTGAAAAACAACTGGTCCAGTACTTACCGCAGGATAGAATTTATGTAGCACACCATTGGCTGATCCTGCATGGAAGGTATATTTGTGTCGCCCGAAACCCGAAGTGCCATTTATGTCCGCTTACCTGGTTTTGTAAGTATTATGAACAAACACAAACTGTAAAGGCCTTACTTAAAGCTGAGGCTGATGCCAAACGTAAAAAGGCGGACTTAAAAAAGAAAAATAGCATTAAAAAGATTGCCAGCAAACTAAAAGCACTGGAAATCGAAGCCGACAAAGAAACTAATAATATTAGTATTTAAATTTCTTTGTTAATATTATTAGTATTTAATTATTTATTTCTACTTTTGAAAATATCAAACGAAAACAATGAGCAACGCAGATAAACTAAAGGCTTTACAGCTTACGCTGGATAAACTTGAAAAATCATACGGAAAAGGTACTGTTATGAAACTTGGCGATAATGCGGTGGAACCTATAGAGTCAATTTCGACTGGCTCGATCAGCCTTGACATTGCTTTAGGCATTGGCGGCTTACCCAAAGGAAGGGTTATTGAAATATATGGACCAGAGTCGTCCGGTAAAACTACACTTGCCATACATGCTATAGCAGAGGCCCAGAAAAAAGGCGGTATTGCCGCATTTATTGATGCCGAGCATGCTTTTGATAAATTTTACGCTGGCAAACTTGGTGTAGATATAGAAAATCTACTGATATCCCAGCCTGACAATGGTGAGCAGGCGCTTGAGATTGCAGACAATCTTATCCGTTCAGGAGCAATTGATATAATTGTCATAGATTCGGTAGCAGCCCTTGTTCCAAAGGCTGAGATCGAAGGTGAAATGGGCGATTCTAAAATGGGCTTACATGCGCGTTTGATGTCACAGGCTTTGCGTAAATTAACAGGAACCATATCAAAAACCGGCTGCTGCTGTATTTTCATCAACCAGCTGCGCGATAAGATCGGAGTTATGTTCGGAAGCCCCGAAACTACCACGGGTGGTAACGCATTAAAATTTTATGCTTCAGTACGTTTAGATATCCGCCGCATCTCACAAATTAAAGACACGGATGAGGTTACCGGAAACCGCGTGAAAGTAAAGGTGGTGAAAAACAAGCTTGCCCCTCCTTTCCGTATCGCTGAATTTGATGTAATGTTTGGAGAAGGTATATCAAAAGCTGGTGAGATCATCGATTTGGGAGTTGACTTCGATATCATCAAAAAAGCCGGGTCATGGTTTAGCTACGGCGATACAAAGCTAGGTCAGGGACGCGATGCTGTTAAAGCCCTGCTACTTGATAATCCGGATTTGATGGATGAATTGGAAGGGAAGATAAAGGCAACGGTAACCGCTGGTCATTTGGAGGAGAAGTAGGTCGGAGGTCGGAATTCTGAGGTCGGAGGTCGGAGGTCGGATGGATTTCCGACAATTGGAGTCTGAAGCCTATTATTCAGACGGGTCTGTAAAATAAACTGTGTCATTGGCTTCAAGCCCCCGGCCCTCAAAGGCTAAGGGGGCGGTGCAAATTAATTCAAATCTAGTTTCATTCTTCCGGGAAACCAAATGGCTAATTTCTGAGCGGTCTGTCCCCAGTTTAACAAAGGCATGGTCCATTTTTGCTTAATGTTATTATGAGCCAGGTACATGAGTTTTAATAAGGCCATATCAGAG
>NZ_JBKJUM010000045.1:0-9759 GCF_046590655.1 Daejeonella sp. | reverse complement strand
CTCTGATATGGCCTTATTAAAACTCATGTACCTGGCTCATAATAACATTAAGCAAAAATGGACCATGCCTTTGTTAAACTGGGGACAGACCGCTCAGAAATTAGCCATTTGGTTTCCTAAAAAAATGAAGTTAGATTTGAATTGATTTGCACCGCCCCGTTAGCCTCTTGCGGGCTCGAGGCTTGCTACCAATGACACAGTTTATTTTACAGACCCTTTTTTAGATTTAGCTATTGAAGTCTGAAATACGCTTCAAATTCCAATTGTCGGAAATCCATCAGACCTCAGACCTCAGACCTCCGACTTCAATAATCTATATCCAAATTAAACCTCCTCCTGAACTCCTCCAGTTTCGGGTTCTTTTCAACCATATGATTGTACTTTTCTGTAGAAGTATAAAGGCGTTTTTTCCCTGTAACTTCAATGTGTTTGGTATTGAGTTCGATGCCGAAGTTTTTGAGCTTTGTTCTTAGGAAATTTAGAAGGTCTACTTTTTCATTGATTAACAACTCTTCCTGGACTCTGTTTTCGATGATTAGTTCAATCACGAAATTCTCTAAAAGAGTAGGGGGGTTCGATGTCATGATTGTAAAAATATTGAGCTTTCCCTCATGTTTTAGCTTTTCAGCATACTCGTTCCAAAATGTCAATAGGGTATTCCAATCGAATTCCATCCGGCTTTCCCCATCCAGGTATTCAGGCTTTTCTTCTTCTTTTTTTGAATAGTTAGCTTCCAGATCATTAAGGTTTGGAATGAGCGAAGTGTTACCGCTAAGTGAAGCCCTGGGAATGCTGATCTTCACTTTCTTTTCATCATTTGCAGGCGCTACTTCACGTACCTCTGGCAAATTATATAAGTCTTCCTCTTTGGACAAAACTGAATTTACTTCTGAAACTAGAGTTTCGGATTCACTTTCCTCAGCCTGTTTGTTTTGAATCGTGGAATCTTTTGTTGGAAAGGAGACTTTTGTTATCGGCTCAGGTTTTTTTTTTAATTCCCCGGGCTCGGAGAATGCTGGAGGCGCTGTGGAAAGATTCAGTACGGAGGGCAGGTGGCAAAGTTTTATAAGCGTCAGTTCAACCTGGAGGCGCTGGTTTTTGCTCATTTTGTAATTCAGATCACATTGATTGGTAATGTTTAAAGCTGAAATCAAAAATGAAGCGGATGAAGCTTGTGATTGTATATTATATTTTTGCCTTATCCCTTCGCTAACTTCCAGAAGAGTCAACGTCGACGCGTCTTTAGATACCAGTAAGTTTCTGAAGTGCGATGCCAGTCCTGTTATGAAATGGTTTCCATCAAAACCATGGCTAAGTATTTCATCGAAAATCAGTAAGGATACGGGAACATCGCTATCTAATATAGCATCTGCGAGCTTGAAATAATAATCGTAGTCAAGGATGTTTAGATTATCAATTACTGCCCGGTAATTAACATTTTTATTCGAAAAGCTCACTATCTGGTCGAACATGGACAAAGCATCCCGTAAGCCTCCGTCTGCTTTCTGAGCTATGAGATGGAGTCCGTCCTGATCATAGCTTACACCCTCTTTAATGGCAATTTCCTGAAGGTGAAGCGCCATATCGTCCACTTTGATTCTGTTAAAATCAAAGATTTGGCATCGTGAAAGGATTGTAGGAAGTATCTTATGTTTTTCTGTCGTTGCAAGAATAAAAATTGCATAGGAAGGAGGTTCTTCCAGAGTTTTCAAAAACGCATTGAATGCAGCCTGTGAAAGCATATGGACCTCATCTATAATGTATATCTTATATTTTCCTGCCTGAGGCGGGATCCTTACCTGCTCAATAAGACTTCGGATGTCATCGACGGAATTATTAGAAGCGGCATCAAGTTCATGGATATTGAACGAGTTGCCGTTTTGAAAAGAAACGCAGGAGTCGCATACACCGCATGCCTCGGCTTCCGGGCTAAGGCTCCGGCAGTTTATTGTTTTAGCAAGGATCCTCGCGCATGTGGTTTTACCAACGCCTCGCGGACCACAGAAAAGAAAGGCTTGTGCGAGCTGATTATTTGTGATGGCATTTTTTAGCGTTCCTGTTATATGCCGCTGGCCTACAACGGTTTGAAAGGTAAGCGGCCGGTATTTTCTTGCTGAAACTATGAAGTTATCCATCGGCTCCTAAATTAGAAAGAGGAACGGGTTAAACCAAACTTAGCTCGAGTTTTTTATTCTACGGCGGTGCAGCGGTTGACTCAAAGGTCTTTTTTCTCTTTGATCAGCATCAAAATAGAAAGGGTATTTTTAAGATAGAATTCCGGCCATTCATTGCAATGGAATTAATAAATCTTCATTTAGAGGAAAAAAAATGAAAATTCTTCAGTCACGCGTAAGATAAAAAATACCCACTTTTGGGGATGGCGCGAATGAGTTGTTAACTTGATATTTGCTTAAAGCGAAAAGAGATGAAAACATTTAATAAGTATCTGAAATTCACAATAGGCTTTATTGTATTCATTGTAAAGAGAAATACAATGTAATTTTGGCCTGCCCGTATATATACCTTTCCAAAGGTATCTGCGATTCCTAAAAATTCCGCTCCAATTTTCTGACAAACCATTTGAAAAATAGAAAATTATCCCTATTTTTGCATCCCGCTTTGAGGCCTGTTTAGCGTTTCACCGGATTTTTAATTTTTAAAAAACATAAAGCAACAATGCAACAGTACGAAACAGTGATCATTCTGACCCCGTTGTTATCTGAAGAAGCTGCGAAAGAGGTATTAACCAAATTCGGAAAGCTTATGACTGATAACGGAGCCGAAATTGTCCATGAAGACAATTGGGGTTTGAAAAAACTAGCGTATCCGATTCAAAAGAAGACTACAGGATACTATCACCTAACTACATTCAAAGCTCCGGGTGAGTTTATTAACAAACTTGAAGTTGAATACAAACGTGACGAACGTATCATGCGTTTTTTAACCGTTGCGCTTGATAAGCATGCGCTTGCATTCAGTGAGAAAAAACGTAGCGGAGCTTTCAACAAACCAAAAGAAACTAAAACTGAGGAGGTAGCGAAATAATGGCAAAAGACACAATCCAGTACGTTACCGCTCCAAAAGTTGATGAGAGCCGTAAAAAATACTGTCGTTTCAGAAAGAACGGAATCAAGTATATCGATTACAAGGACGCTAACTTCCTGTTGAAGTTTATCAATGATCAGGGTAAAGTTTTACCACGCCGTTTAACCGGTACTTCATTGAAGTTCCAGCGTAAAGTTGCACAAGCTGTGAAGCGTGCACGTCACATTGGTTTATTACCTTACGTTACTGATTCATTAAAATAGGAGAACGATAAGCGACATGGAACTAATTTTAAAACAAGACATCAAGAATCTCGGAGAGAAAGATGATGTTGTAAATGTAAAGCCAGGATTTGGTCGTAACTTCCTTATTCCAAAGGGTTATGCAACTCTGGCTACAGAATCAGCAAAGAAAGTTTTAGCTGAGAACTTAAAGCAAGCTGCTTTTAAACAAGATAAAATCAAGAAGGATGCAGATGCAATTGCTGGCAAACTTGAAGGTGTAAAGTTGTCGATCGGAGCTAAAGCAGGTGAGAGTGGTAAGATCTTTGGATCTGTTAATACTATTCAAATTGCAGACGCTTTAAAGAAAGAAGGATTTGAGGTTGACCGCAGACGTATCACTTTCGAAACAGAACCTAAGTTTGTTGGTGAATACATTGCAAACTTAAACCTTCACAAAGAAGTAAAGGTTAAGGTGCCGTTTGAGGTTGTAGCGGAGTAGGTCAGTTACCAGTTGTTAGTTACCAGTTACCTGGCTTACGACATTTGAAGAACGACTTGAAGTAAATAATAGAAAGAATGCTTTCTGGTTTTTCCGGAAGGCATTTTTTAATTTAGAGCAATATCAGTTGTCAGTTACCAGTTGCCAGTTACCAGTTACCAGGCTGGGTGGACTAGACGCTTAGCCTGGTATCTGGTAACCGAATGTCAATGAGCATAAAACTTAACCCGTCTTACTATCCGCTTTGCCTGGCAACGGGCAACTGGTAACCTAGAGTATGGCAAAACGAATCTCCCCCAAAAAATCTACCAGGACCAAATTTAGAAACCTCACCCGTCTTCTCGGAAAAGTAATCCTCTGGTTCCTAATCACAACCCTCGTTTGGGTTATAGCTTTACGGTTTATTAATCCCCCCATTACATACCTGATGCTGCATCGGGGTGTTGAGCGTAAACTTGATGGTAAAGAATGGAAGATAGAAAGGAAATGGATCGCCGTTGAAGATTTGTCTGATAATCTCAAAAAAGCGGCCATTGCAGGGGAAGATGTAAATTTTCTGCAACACTGGGGCTTCGATTTCAAAGCGATGGAAAATGCTTTCGAGAAAAATCAATCAAGTAGGCGTGTGATAGGGGGAAGCACCATCAGCCAGCAGACTGCCAAGAATGTTTTTTTATGGCCGGGAAGAACATATGTACGGAAAGCATTTGAAGCATATTTTACCGCTTTAATTGAACTTCTTTGGAGCAAGGAGCGAATTCTGGAAGTCTACCTTAATGTGATTGAAACCGGGGACGGTCTATATGGCGCTGAAGCAGCGTCCAAAAAATATTACAATAAATCTGCGGCCAGCATGACTAAGGCCCAGGCGGCACTATTAGTTGCTGTTTTTCCAAATCCACGACGATGGACGCCGGCCAGGCCTACATCCTATATATACCGCAAGCAAAGTCTGATACTTAGAAATATGAGGAGGTTGGGGAAATTGCCTTTTTAATCCTTAATCAACGTTTTCACTCCCCAGTTACTTGTCTAAATTTTAACGCAGAGTGCGCAAAACTCCGCGCGGAGGACGCAGAGAAAAATAGTTTTTATCAATAGTTAGCTCGAATGATTCTCTGCGAACTCCGCGTAAAACTCCGCGACCTCTGCGGTAAATATCCGAACTTTGCACGCACCGAAGGTGCTAATTCACCTTGCCGCAGAATACCTGACTGTGCCAGCTATCCTTCATCGCGACCTCCCAGGAACTTTCCAGTTCTTTCCGGGATGATATCAAATTGTTAAAAACGATAGTATTGGAGTTTAGCTCGCCTTTGCGAAGAAGGTCCTCAAATTCTGGTTTGCTGCAAGTAACAACTTGGTCTCCATCCCGATACGCTATTCTAAAGCGGTCGAAAAGTCCAATACCAAACTCATTTTCAATCTCCTTCATTAAATAGACGGATTTATCGATAGAACAACCAGTGGCTCCGGCAACTTGTTCATCTACAGATAAAATCAGAAACTGCCCATGCCTTATTTCGCCGTAAGCCGTTAACTGATGCCCGTGGGCAAGCCATTGCGAAGTAAAATCGTCCAGCTTTTGCTGAATTTGTTGCTCCTCCTCGGCTTTAAGAACACGATTGGACTGATAGATCCAAACACGGGAATTTTCAGAAATTTGCATGTGTAAATTTAGAATTAATATTTCAGATCAGGTAATTAAGCCCAGTGATGATTATAAATTAAAAGATTTTCAAATCTATGAAAGATTATGTCATAATGCGGAGCTATAAGACCAACGGAATTTTGGGTTCGATGAAATACATTATTATTATGCTTCATTCCCTGCGTTTGGGGGAGATATCATACTTACTGTACACGCTGTTTTTAATGAAAAGAATATCTAAATGCAATGATAAACTTTTATTGAAAAATATGATAAATAATGAAAACAAATACCTATTATTAGGTATTTATTGGTGGTATCTTAATATTTACATTTGTTTAAAACTTAGACATTATGAAGAAAATATTACCTCTTGTCGCATTTCTTTTGATAAGCTTTGCGGGGCCTATTTTTGCGGATGAAAGACTTAAGATTAGTGTTTCTGAACAGGATGCAGTCATCTTTGTGGATGGAAAACCTTCGGGCTCTTCAGCTGAGATCAAAATTGACAAAGGCTCCTGTGTAGCCGTTCGAATTGTAAAGATCGGATTTTTAACTGAAAACCTTTCGTTTTGCGATAAAAAGAGTGCTGCTACTATTCCGAAATCACTCTATGTAGAACTTAAAAGGGATGATTCTTATGATGCCTCCCTGAAAATTGATTTTGCTAATAATGATATTGATGTAAGAACTACTAAACCTGAGGTTGATGCATGGAGGTTAATGAACCAGATCATTACTTCTCAGTTTGATATTATTGAAATTACGGATAAAGAGACCGGATACCTTCGTACGGCCTGGGCCGTACAGACGTTTAAGGGAAATACCATACGTACGCGTATTGTTGTTAAATTAGGCGGAACAGATCCTCTTTATTACAAAATAAAGCTCATTAGTGAGCAATCGGGCGAGCCTGGCACTAGTCCGAAGGCAGATGAGAGGTTCCAGGAATGGGATCGTGTACTAAGAAAATACGAGGGAGTGGTAAACGAGATCCAAAACAGATTAAAATAAACTTTAACCTTTACGTAAACAGACCCCCCGATTTTCTGTCAGGAGATTGGGGGTTGCTATCTGAGGTCTGAGGTGTAACCGTTCAAGTTACGAATATTAGACAAATATATGATTCCAACTGTCAGCTAAAGTATCCCGTTTGCCTTAACTGTGATCTCCGCAATATCCAACACTTTAATTTCCTCCTCTTTGTTATAATTTTTTACTCCATCGCTTAGCATTGTCATGCAGAAAGGGCATGATGAAGCAATAATATTTGGTCGGAGTAAGAGAGCTTCATCAATCCGTTCTATATTGATATCTTTATTTCCCTTTTCGGGTTCTTTAAACATCTGAGCTCCGCCGGCGCCGCAGCAAAGACCATTTGATTTGCAGCGCTTCATTTCAACAAGTTCTGCATCCAGGATCTCGAGAGCAGCTCGTGGCGCTTCGTAAATATTATTGCCGCGACCGAGATAGCAGGGATCGTGAAATGTGATTTTTTTTCCTTTGAACGATTCTCCACCTTCAGCTTTGAGTTTTCCATCGTCGATCAATTGCTGAATAAGCTGCGAATGGTGAATTACCTCGTAGTTTCCACCAAGTCCGGGATACTCATTTTTAATTGTATTGAAACAGTGGGGGCAGCCGGTCACTATCTTACTGATTTTGTAGCCATCAAGGATTTGTATATTGGTCATTGCCTGCATCTGGAAAAGAAACTCGTTTCCTGCCCGTTTTGCCGGGTCGCCCGTACAGCTTTCTTCAGTTCCGAGCACGGCATATTTAATACCTACGTGCGCAAGTATCTTACAAATATCCCGCGTTATCTTTTGCGCACGCTCATCAAAGCTTCCTGCACATCCAACCCAGAAGAGTATTTCAGGAGATTCACCTTTGGCTGCCATTTCGGCCATTGTAGGAACGATCAATTTGTCAACTTGTTCATTAGCCAATTTGTCCATATATACTCCTGATGATTGATGTTCGTTTTCTGAAATTGATTCTACCATTTCTGCCTGTAATTTATTGTAGACCGCTTTACATTGACAAATCGACAATTTGTCTAATTGACTAATTGTTCTCTGCCCAATTAAACCTATCCGCTGGTGAGTATTTCCACGGTGCCCCATTGTTCTCCACATTCCCAAACATGTTATTCAGGGCTCCCGGAGCTTGCGACTCCTCCATAACAGTATACCTTCTTAGTTCCATAATAATAGCGAGCGGGTCTATATTTATGGGGCAGGCTTCTGTACAGGCATTACAGCTTGTACACGCCCAGATCTCCTCTCTGCTGATATAAGTGTCGAGCAGTGATTTGCCATCGTTGTGGTCTTTGCCATGCTTGTCAATATTAATACCCACCTCCGATGTACGGTCGCGTGTATCCATCATTATTTTGCGTGGGGATAAAAGCTTTCCCGTAATGTTAGCGGGACATACAGAAGTACATCTACCGCACTCTGTACAAGTGTATGCTTCCAGGAGGTTTTTCCATGAGAGATCGTTAATGTCTTTTGCACCAAATCTGCCGCCTTCTGGAGCCTGTGCTGGTACGAAAGATGGATCAAGCATGGCTTTAACTTCGTTAGTAACTTCAGACATATTGCTGATCACGCCTCTGGGTTCGAGTTTAGAATAATATGTGTTGGGGAAAGCCAGGATAATATGGAGATGTTTAGAATAAGGCAGGTAATTCAAAAAAGCGAAAATTCCGATGATATGGAACCACCAGCATATGCGCTCGATAGCAATCAATGCAGACTGGGAATCGGGGAGGATGGGGACCAGGACGCCGCTCACAGGAAATAATCCGGCAACTGGGTAATGAGCTGCTCCTAGTAATTGGAGTTTGTAATCAGCGGCATTCATAATCAAAAACGCGCTCATTAAGAGCACCTCGGCAATCAGAATTATATTGGCATCCGAAGTCGGCCATTTGGTCATCTCCACTCCGCTGAAACGTTTTATATTAAGAAAATTCCTTCGGGCAAAGAATGTGATAACACCAAACAGCACTAAAGCAGCAAGTACCTCAAAGGATGCAATTAAGACATTGTACAATCCGCCGAGAGGGGATGCAAAGATGCGGTGCGTGCCGAAAATCCCGTCGATAATTATCTCCAGAACTTCAAGATTTATGATCACAAAACCCACATATACAAAAAGGTGAAGGATAAAAGCAACAGGTCTTTTTGCCATTTTGGTCTGACCAAATGCCACCTTAAGCATCAACATCGTTCGCTCAGTCGGCCGGTCAGAGCGATCAAGGGGGCGGCCCAGGTTAATATTTCTTGAAATTTTACGTGCGTTGATTATGAAAAACCCGATAGCAGCAAGGGCAATAAGTAGAAACAGAATTTGTAAAAGCATATTGGTATAGCTTGGTAAACGCTAAAGTAGAAAATATCCTTCAGATGTAATTACTATGCATGCATAATAATTGGAATTTAGAATCAGTTTAAAGACGGTGACTGTGAAAGGAGTTTGAAGTATCCGGTATCAAGATTTGAGGGTGTTCTCCAAATTCGGAAATCCATCAGACTTCAGACCTTCGACCCCAGTCACGTAAGTACCACCTGCCCCAGATACTGGCTCTTCGAGCATTTTAACCTGTCAAAAGACACAAAAGACAGATATACTTCAGCTACCTTTCCGACCTGTTCTTTTGCAATTTTAAGTCTTGCAGTGTTTGCATATCTGGTGCTTTCAAAACTAGCATAAATACTTCCCGTCTCTGGAATAATTGCTAAGAGCAAACAGGCATCTTTCGATGAAGCTTTCTGGTGGCCGGAAAGCCATTCCCAATTGTATGTGAGGGTACAATCATCGTCACATGACACCGTTGGGTTGTCAGCGCCCGACAATTCGCCGTGACTTATCATAAATGCTGGGAAATTGATTTGGAAGTCAGGGTAATCACCAAGTACGTTCCCTGCATTACATGAATATGATGCCATCATGCCTGTCATTTTTGGTGAATAACTACGAAAAGTGATCGCCATAATATCGGGCATTTTCTTTAGCCACATATTTAAGTAGGCAAATTTAGCTCTTGCAGCTAACTGACCAGGTGTCGGCTGCCTGTTTTTTTTTATCCGCGGTAATCCTCGAATATAGCTGCCGCCTTTCCAGTTGTATCCGATGAATGATCCTGCTTTACCGCTGAAACCACCGTTTGGCCCATTATTCAAACGTCCCATACTTTGATGTTTAAGGGTTAATATTACTATACAAGCTACCCAATATCCTAGACATTTCCAAAGTTAATACACTATTAATTAGTATTTTAAACTATAATCAGTCTGAAATAAAACGTGGAATTGCGAACAATGTGCGTTTAA
>NZ_JBKJUM010000053.1:0-2686 GCF_046590655.1 Daejeonella sp. | reverse complement strand
ACTAATTCAGGAATTATTCAATAACCTGTATAGCTATTTCAGGACGAGACACTTTGTAGGGGTCTGGTAGGGGTCTTGTTTGGCTCTTTCTTGGCTGGAGTAGCCAAAAATGCACTTTTACCCAGAGAAGAACCATAGAAGACCCAAACAAAAGGCCTTTTTTTGTCTCGTCCTGAAATAGCTATACAGGTTATTGAATAATTCCTGAATTAGTTATACAGTGCAATTTATTATTCCTGATTAAGCTATACAATAGATATTTGCTTGGATTTGTAATTTCTTTTTTTCCATTTTTTTGGAAGTATTCCATTCCTCAGATGGGCCAGTTCGGGTGTAAGATAGTCGCAGCTGCTGTGTGGCCTGATCTGGTTATAAGCTCCAATCCTTTCCGCTATTTTTGTCCTGGTATCGTCAAAGCCCGCATTTGAATAGTATAAGTCGAACTCAGTTTTGAGGATGCCGTTAACCCGTTCTGCAAGAGCATTTTCATACGGGTCACCGTTCTCAGTCATGCTGATGGCGATTTTGTTTTCAAGCAGTACCTCCACATACTCTTTGCTGCAATACTGCGATCCCCGGTCGGAATGATGAATAAGGATATCTTCATAGATTCTGTTATTCAATGCCATTTTCAAAGCCTCGGTACAACCTTGAGCTTGCAGGTCTTTCCTAAAGCAATAGCCCATAATCTTGCGCGAGTACGCATCAGTGACCAGACTTAAGTACCCCCATCCGCTATTCATACGGATATAAGTGATGTCGCTGACCCACAGTTGTTCGGGGCGGCTAACTTCCAGTTCTCTAACCAGATTAGCATATTTATGCATCCAATGCCTGGAATCAGTAGTTATTACTCTACGCTTGCGCCTGCGGATATCCAGGCCATGTTCACGCATCAGTCCGAATAGGTAGTCTCTGCCTATAGAAATCCGATGTTCTGCAAGCAACGGACCGATCATTGCGTGAAGCTTTAATGTGCCTACTCGTGGTAATGACTTACGAATTTTAGCTACGTGCTGCAATACGATATCTTCCTTTAAGCCGGTATCCTGCATTCGCCACGAGTGATCATACCAGGCGTGACGTGTTTTGCCAAACAGTCTGCACAGGGTCTTTATCCCCAATTGGGGATGGTCCTGTTTCATTTGGGTGACTGCTTGGCACCAGACTTTTTTCTGATATCGATCTTAAGTTGCTCTTCTGCAATGTCTATCATTGTTTCCAGAGCACGAATCTTCAACTGTGCCTCAGCCAATTGATGCTCCAGCGCTTTAGTATCCGTGGGATTTAGGTTTTCTTTCGGGGGCTTCTTCATAGGGATAATGGCACTAAGGTCGGCATTTTCCTCACTTGCTTTCTTTATCCACCCACGAATCACCACCCCGCTAGTAATCCCAAATGACGTTGCCGCTTCATTGATACTCATGCCGGATTCAATCGCCCGTAGAACCGAGCGCTTTACTGATGGTTTGTAACTCCGGTTAGTAATAGGATGGTAATCGGGTGACGAATAACGAGTCATCCACTTGTTAAGTGTGATACCGCTCATTCCATACAATGATGCGACATCTTTTAACATTACTCCAGACTCAGCAAGTCGGACTGCTTCCATGATTATTTCCCTGGGATAGCGATCACTTTTTTTTGCTCTCTCATACTTGAACTCTGATGTTTTTTTTGTTTCCATACACGTTGTTTCTGTGTATAGTTATTTTAGGAAGTGACAATTTGCTGAAGATTCTGAATATGATAAACCGTTTATTCCATACATTCTGCAACCACTTTGCCGCCCATAGCAGAAGCACTGATGATCTATATCTGCGAATAGTTTGTGGGATTTAAAAGTATAGTTTCATTTTTTGAAACTGTGTTCTTATAGTACTCCATTGCAGATAATTTTTTCCATTCTGGATCAACTCTAAATGCATTCCAATGTTCATCCCGCGCGGCCATATCCTCAAATGTCGTCATGTACATCAAATTAGGCATTCTACTACCGGCAATAACACTTCCGTAAAATACGGCATTAAAGCCAAGCCGTTTAAATAAACTGATCTCTCCCCCTGTATTGAACATTTCCACCTTTCTTGTATACATTTTCTCAGTAGGCCCTTCATAACTTCTAAGCTCGTAAACTCGCTTTGAAAGTTCGTTTTTCAACGCCGGGACCTCCATATTTGGCATAAGGGAAAACGCTTTGATAAATATAGATTCCATTCTTTTGTAAGGGGCTTTATTATACGAAGCATCCAGATAGGCTTTACCATTTTCATTATACATGGCATCTTTTGCGAGCTGTTCGGACATATCGGTAAATTGCTTTGTAGATTTAAATGGAACCAGAACATAAATCCGCTTATCCTCAGATAAAGTATTGTTTACGGGTTTAAAAACACCCACGTTCTGAATTCCTTTGCGATTCATTGCAGGTAGAAAAGCATTTTTAAGATAGTCGTCAATCAGTTCCTCCTGACTTGCATTTTCAAAATGATAAACTTTTATCTCATAAAATGGTGTTTTCTTTGATTGGGCGAAAACCTGGGGACCATAGATTGAGCTCAACAGAACAGCCAGTGTTACAATAAATCTAAATTTCATAATGTTAAAAACTTGTTTGTGATAAAGGTAATACCAAATTAATACAATTGGATCATTAAAGGAGAAGTTTACAATTTAGCATCATTGA
>NZ_JBKJUM010000034.1:0-9664 GCF_046590655.1 Daejeonella sp. | reverse complement strand
TGCCCAGCAACTGGGAATATTAACCGTTGAAAAGATCATGCGCGACCCAAAATGGATTGGCGTCGCACCTGCCAATATTCAATGGGACGAGAATAGCAAGAATATCTATTTTACATGGAATCCAGAAAAATCAGGCACTGACGCTTTATATCAAATATCCCTTCAAAAGAGAAATCCTGAAAAAGTGGCTGACATTACCAGGCGAACACTTGATCGCGGTACACTTGCTTATTCACGCGACCGTTTGAAAACGGTTTTTGAACGAAGTGGTGACCTGATCTTAAAAAACACCATTACAGGAGCTGAAAATGTATTGGTTAATACTGTAGAGAGGGAGAGTAATCCCGCCTTCAATAAGGACGAAAGTCAAGTCATTTTCCAGCGGGGCGATAATCTTTATGCTATTTCTCTGAACAATGGCGCTCTTAGTCAGCTAAGTAATTTAACCCGCATCAGGCCCCGTCCCGTATCATCTTTAAGTAAACAGGATGATTGGCTTAAAAAGGATCAGCTCAATGAATTTGATATCATTAAGGAAAAAGATGCGGACCGTAAAGATGCCGAGAAAAAGAGTAAAGATGATGCGGTTAAAAGGCCAAAGGAATTTTATCTTGATGATCGAAGTGCTTTAAATTCTGTCCGAATAAGTCCTGACGAAAGATATATTGTGTTCAGAGTTTCTAAAAGTGCAGAAGGCAATCGTAATACCATCGTTCCGAATTATGTCACTGCTTCAGGATACACGGAAGATATAAGCGGCCGTACGAAGGTTGGAAATATGCAAGCAACTTTCGAAAGTTATGTTTACGATATACAAAGGGATTCTATATACCCGATTTCAACAAAAGACATTCCCGGAATAAAAGATCTGCCGGATTATGTTAAAGATTATTCTGAACAGCTGGCCGAGCGAACTAAAAAAAATGAAGATCGAAAAGTCTTTGTTGTTGGGCCTTTCTGGAACTCCGATGGGTCACATGCAATTGTAACGGTCACATCTCTGGATAATAAAGATCGATGGATTATGATACTTGATCCGGTAAGCGGTAAGCTTTCACTTTTAGACAGGCAGCGGGATGAAGCATGGATAGGCGGTCCGGGTATCAATTCATTTAACGGCGGAAATTTAGGGTGGATAGATAACAATACACTGTATTTTCAAAGCGAAGCATCCGGTTTCTCACATTTATATTCTATGAATGTGGCCACAGGCGTCAAAAAACAGTTGACATCTGGAAAATATGAAATCCAGACCTTGCGTTTGTCAAACGATAAAAAAAGCTTTTATTTTACCGCAAATATTGAACATCCGGGCGTTACACATTTCTACCGCATTCCGGTGTCAGGCGGTGATCCTCTAAAATTGACATCATTAAAAGGCGGCAACGAAGTGAGCATCTCCCCTGATGAGAAATGGCTGGCAATCCGATATTCGTATGCTAATAAGCCATGGGAGCTTTTTCTTCAGGAAAATAAGCCAGGTGCAAAAGCTGAACAAATTACCAATTCTGTAAGTGATGAGTTTAAATCTTACCCATGGAGAGATCCGGAAATGGTATCATTTAAAAACCGATTTGGAGCAGATGTGTACGCGAGAATCTATACGCCTCAAAAGGCTGACCCTTCGAAACCTGCAGTCTTATTTGTACATGGTGCCGGATATCTTCAGAATGTTCATTATTGGTGGAGCCAATATTTCAGAGAGTACATGTTTAATAACTTATTGGCTGATAAAGGGTATACAGTAATCGATATAGATTATACTGGCAGTTCAGGCTACGGAAGGGATCATCGAACAGGTATCTATCGCCATATGGGAGGTAAAGATTTGAGTGATCATGTAGATGGAGTAAAACTTCTGGTTGAAAAGTATGGCATTAATCCATTGAATGTGGGATTATACGGTGGATCGTACGGAGGTTTTATCACTCTAATGGGATTATTTACCGAACCTGATGTTTTTAAATCAGGTGCAGGCTTGAGATCAGTTACAGACTGGGCTCATTACAACCACGGTTACACATCGAACATCCTGAATGAGCCTGTTAATGACGAGAACTCTTATAAAAAAAGTTCCCCGATTTATTTTGCTGAAGGTTTGAAAGGAAACCTACTTATGGCTCACGGTATGGTTGATGTGAATGTGAATTTTCAGGACATTGTGAGATTATCTCAGCGGCTTATTGAACTTAAAAAAGACAATTGGGAACTCGCCGTTTATCCGGTAGAAGATCACGCTTTTACAGACCCCGCAAGTTGGACTGATGAATATAAACGCATCTTAAAATTGTTCGAAACCACTTTGAAATCTAATTAAGAGCAGTTTATTAAGTAATTTTACTAAAGACCTATTGTGTAAAAATGTTGAAAACTTATTTGATATAAATAACGAAATTTTGTAATTTTAGAAAATAAAGGTTAATTAGCCTTAAAGCTTCTTATTTTACACCTAGTTTAACGCGTTTCAGACATGCAGTGATTGTACTCTGAAGGACGGATGAAAGCTTTAAGGATCTACAAGTTTTTAATTGTAATTTTTGGGGAAACGGTCAGATATCAATTATCTGACCGTTTTTTTATTTATTTGGATAGAGGTAAATTTTTTGTGTCATCGTCGTTAAAAAGTGTTTTTTAATTACTTTCGATAGATAACCCTGTACCTTCATGAAATTTCCACAAACAGCAATCCTTTTCTTTCTAACTATCCCATTTTTTGTTTCAGCGCAAACATCGGTTCAATATAATTCCGCTGAGATAAAGCTTGGAATCAAAAAATTAAATACAGTAGGCTCGGCATTATATATCGCAGCACATCCCGACGATGAAAACACCAGATTGCTTTCTTATCTCGCAAAGGAAAAGAGATTAAGAACAGGATATCTATCGCTTACCCGGGGCGATGGCGGGCAAAACCTTATTGGAAACGAACAGTCTGAGCTGCTAGGACTGATCCGGACACAGGAGTTACTCGCAGCCCGACGTACTGATGGCGCAGAACAATTTTTTACCCGTGCTATCGATTTTGGGTTCTCAAAAAACCCGGAAGAAACATTCAGAATTTGGGACAAAGAACAGGTTCTTGGAGATGCTGTTTGGGTCATCAGGAAATTCCGGCCGGATATAATTATAACAAGATTCCCTGAGGATGCCCGTGCAGGGCACGGACAGCATTCTGCGTCTGCAATAATTGCCCGGGAGGCATTCGTGGCCGCAGCCGATCCTGAACGCTATCCTGAACAGTTAAAACACGTTAAGGTTTGGCAAGCAAAAAGAGTAGTTTGGAACACGGCAAACTTCGGAGGTAATAACACAACTTCACCTGACCAACTTAAAATAGATATCGGCGCCTTTAACCCGCTGCTTGGTAAAGGTTATGGAGAAATTGCCGCCGAAAGCAGAACAAACCATAAAAGCCAGGGATTTGGAAGTGCCAGGCAAAGAGGAGAAGCCCTCGAATACTTTTCTCCTGTTACTGGAGATCTAACGAAAACAGACCTTTTTGAAGGAATCAGCTTTGATTGGAAACGAGTAGCCGGTGGTGAGTCAATAGGTAAAATGATTAGTCTGGCTGACAAGAACTTTGATATTGATAATCCTTCAGAATCGGTGCCTGAACTTGTTAAAGTCCTCACAGCTCTTGAAAAGTTAAAAGACGAATATTGGCGGAACCAAAAAACCGCCGAGATTAAAAATTTAATTGCGGCAGCAGCAGGCTTGTGGTTTGAAAGCTATTCGCCGCAAGCTGAGCAAGCAATCGGCGACAGTCTTACTGTACGGAGCCAGGTAATTCTCCAGTCGGGTGCAAATGTTATCCTTAAACACATTGATGGATTGGATCAAAATGCTGTTTTGAAGCAAGGAAATGTTAGAACTGTCACTAACCGCCTTTACGCTGGTGTGATTACCGAGCCCTATTGGTTAAAGGAAAAACACCCCATAGGCATGTATGTGAATACAGATCCAATGATTATTGGTAATCCGGAGAATATTCCGTCCGTGCAATCCAACTTTGTTTTTTATATTAATAATAAGGAGATCTCCTACACGAGGCCGGTTGTGTATAAATACACCGACCAGGTTAGAGGGGAGATCTATCGGCCACTTGTAGTTGCTCCGACAGTAACTGCTACAATTTCAGAAAAGGCTTACGTTTTTTCAGGTAATACAGCCAAGACCATCCAGGTACACTTAAAAAGTTTCAAAGAGAAATCAAGTGGTACAATAGTTCCTGAAGTACCAGCTGGCTGGAAAGCAGTGCCCGAAAAAATAAACTTCGATCTTCCGCTAAAAGGTCAGGAAAAAACCGTAGAGTTTTCAATAATTCCCGCCGGGAATGAAAACGGTGGATTTATGCGGTTCACTATAAATTCAGGGGGTAAAGAGTTTAACCGCGGAAATAAGGTAGTCGATTATGATCATATCCCTTTACAAACGTTGTTTCCCCTATCAGAAGCCCGTGTTGAGCGCATTGATCTTAAAACGGGCGGCAAGAAGATAGGATATATTGCCGGAGCCGGGGATTTAATCCCGGAAGCGCTGGAACAGGTTGGATATCAAGTAAGCATACTTTCTGAAAGCCAGATCCTCAGTGGCAACCTTTCCAGCTATGATGCGATAGTCACAGGCGTACGCCTCTACAACGTCAATGAAAATTTGAATGTCATTCAACCAAAACTGATGGAGTACGTTAATAATGGAGGAACCTTACTGGTGCAGTACAACGTTAGCAACCCGCTGAAGATTCAACAGATCGGCCCTTATCCCTTCCGTCTGTCACGTGACCGGGTTACTGATGAAAACACCAGAGTGACCTTACTTGCTAAAGATCACCCGGTGCTTAATTATCCCAATAAAATCACTGAAAAAGACTTCGAAGGCTGGATCCAGGAAAGAGGACTCTATTTTACATCTGACGCAGATCCGAAATATAGCCGTATACTATCTATGAACGATCCGGGAGAAAAGGCAAACGACGGATCATTGATTGTAGCAGACTATGGAAAAGGCAGGTTTGTATACACTTCGCTGGTATTTTTCAGAGAATTACCCGCCGGTATACCCGGTGCATACAGATTATTTGTAAATTTGATCACGAAAACCAGCAATAATTAAATCATGGAAAATCACAAGGCAACAAACAATTACAATTCATATTATTTGATTCCTGCATTGATCTGCGGTATGTTAACTGGTTGGATTGTTACAGGTTCCGTGGGATATACCATTCTTGGGGCTATTCTAGGACTTCTTACTGCAGGTTTCTGGGCAAATGTAGTAGTAAAAAACGGTGAAAAAGCCTGATCAGGATCTTCCCCCATTTGTAAAGACCTGGAACCAGTTCTACTACCTTTTGGTGGTGTGGCTGGTATTCCTGATCTCCTTTTGTTACTTCTTTACTAAAATTTTTGAATGAGTGGCCTGGATTGGATAGTCCTGATCACCACGCTTTTAACAATCGTCGCCTACGGCATTTATAAAAGCAGGGATACTGTCGATATAGACGGTTTCTTGCTTGGAAACAGATCCTTCGCCTGGTATTATGTCACCTTATCAGTGATGGCAACTCAGGCTAGTGCTATTACGTTCTTATCCGCACCAGGATTGGCATTCTCGTCGGGTATGGCTTTCGTCCAGTTCTATTTTGGCCTTCCGCTCGCCATGATCGTGTTGTGCATCACTTTCGTGCCCATTTTTCACAAGCTCAAAATTTACACAGCTTATGAATTCCTGGAAAATCGTTTCGATTTAAAGACCAGGGCTCTCACTGCATTTCTCTTTCTTATTCAGCGGGGTCTTTCAACCGGCATATCGATTTATGCAGCGTCTATAATTCTTTCAACTGTCCTTAATATTAATACTACATCTACTACGGTATTTATTGGAACTTTAGTAATTATTTACACTGTTTATGGGGGCACAAAAGCTGTCTCGTACACGCAGCTTCTGCAAATGAGTGTAATATTCGGCGGACTCTTCATCGCCGGAGTTGTAGTAGTAAAACTGCTGCCGGAAAGTGTGGGCTTTGGAAAAGCCCTGCAAATTGCGGGAAAAATGGGCAGAACAAATGCTATTGATTTCAAGTTCGACTGGAATAATCAGTATACGGTTTGGAGTGGTCTTATTGGAGGATTTTTTCTGCAATTATCTTATTTCGGAACTGACCAGAGCCAGGTTGGCCGCTACCTCACCGGATCATCTGTGAGCCAGAGCCGGCTTGGGCTATTAATGAACGGCCTTGTTAAAATTCCGATGCAATTTCTGATCCTGCTTATTGGTGTGCTGGTATTTACTTTTTACCAATACCATCAGCCGCCTGTTTTTTTCAACAGATACGAACTCGGCAAGTTAGAAAATAGCCAGTACGCACCTGAACTCAATCGAATAAAATCTGATTATACAGATGCCTTTAAAAGCAAACAATTGGAAGTTAATCGCCTTGAAGTGGCACTTGACGCAAATGATGAAAAAGCAATTAATTCTCAAAGAGTAATCCTGCAGGCAGCGGATGAGAAGACCAAAGCAATCAGAAAAGAAGCCGTCGACCTGATGGTGAAGAATGACCCTGATGCAGATACAAACGATAATAACTATGTATTTCTGAGTTTCGTTACACGATATCTGCCTGAAGGCCTAATTGGCTTGCTCATCGCGATTGTTTTTATGGCCTCTATGGGTTCGACAGCAGGAGCGCTAAATTCTCTTGCTTCAACGACGGTTATTGATATCTATAAACGCCTGATAAACAAACAAGCCTCGGATGAAAAATATCTGTCCGTCTCCAGATGGTCAACAGTGATTTGGGGGATATTTTGCATATTGATGGCACTCTATGCCAGCAAAATGGGGAATCTGATTGAAGCCGTAAACATATTAGGATCTCTTTTCTATGGTACAATTTTGGGAATATTTGTTGTGGCGTTTTATTTGAAGAAAATCGGGGGTTCAGCTACCTTCCTGGCAGCAGTAATTACCGAAGTAATTGTCTTTGCTTGCTGGTGGGCAAATTTTATGGCTTTTTTGTGGCTAAACGTTGTAGGATGTTTGCTCGTGATGATAATTGCGCAGGTGATCCAAATGGTAAATAATCAACGGAATAAGGGTCAGATTTCTTAAAAAAAGAAACCCCCGCTTTTATGCGGGGGCTCCAACCTAAACCTTATCACAACGAACCCTTGTGGGGTTCTATTTAAGTAACCATCATAGTTTAAAAAAGTTTCTTTTATTTTATAGGTTTTTGGAATTCATACGTTTCCAAGAAATTTAGTCGTATAATCCGAGGTTTCTTTATTGGGGTCTCGGTATAATCGCCACCGTAAGCCGGCTGACACAACTCATCCTGCCCTTGTCATTATAGATCTTTATATCCCATACATGAGTCTTACCTCCAATATGCAAGGGCTTACAAATTCCAGTAACGTATCCAGATTTTACCGGACGAAGGTGGTTTGCATTTATCTCAAGTCCTACGCCAATGTATTTATCCCAGTCGATTACCATACTGGAAGCTACGCTGCCTAAAGTTTCTGCCAGGACAACAGATGCACCGCCGTGCAGGATTCCGTAAGGCTGATGTGTTCGTTCGTTTACAGGCATACGGGCACTAAGAAAATCTTCTCCAATATCTGTGAACTCAATGCCAAGCAGTGCGCCGAGATGGTTTGTAGGACGGCCATTCAGTTCCTGAACATTGTACTCCCGGTACCATATCATAAATATCTTTCCTCTATGATTTTACGGTGATGATTTAGATGGCCTGCAAGTATATAAATCAGGGCTCGTACACTTATCGGTGAATTGTTCGAGATGCCAGTCCTGCTCACTTCCTCTTCCGTAAAAGATTTGATTAGAAACATGTTTGCTCTTCTTAAAGAAGCAAATTCATCTGCAAGACTTTCAATAGTCCGGTCAGCAAAATGAGCATTCAATACGTATTCATTCTCATTAAAACCTGGTAACGGGGTCTGGTCATTGCGCGCGATCCGTAAAGCCCGGTAAGTCATAATACGCTCAGTATCGTTTACATGTCCCAAAAGTTCTTTCAGCGTCCATTTTCCTTCGGCATAAGCAAAGGATGCTTTATCTCCCGGAATGCCTTTCAAAAAGGCTGGAAATGAATTAATTTGATGTTCAAGTTCAGCAACTACGTTATCGCTAACTGTATCAATGTAAGTTTTGTAGAATGATGGAAATTCATCAGCTTGTGGTTGCTTCATAGGTCATATTACTTTTTAAAACAATGCGGAATGTCGTTCCCTTTCCTATTTCGGAGTCTTTTACAAAAATATGCCCCTTGTGGTAATTTTCAACGATCCTTTTGGTTAATGATAAGCCAAGGCCCCAACCTCGCTTGCGGGTGGTGTATCCCGGTTGAAAAATCGTGTCAAATTTTAACCTTGGGATGCCAGAGCCCGTATCACAAATATCTATAAAAACCTGTTCCTTTACCAGGTTTTCGCGTATGTCAACTTTAATTATACCAGGACCGGTAATTGCATTAACTGCATTTTTGAGAATATTCTCGATTACCCAATCAAATAATGGCACATTAATTAGTGCTTCCACCTGGGTATCTCCTGCTAAAACAAACTCGATCTTATCGCTCACCCTTACCTGGAAATAGTTAATATACTCTTCAACCACTTCATAAACCACATGATTATGAAGTACCGGCTTTGATCCAATTTTAGAAAAACGATCCGCCACGGTTTCTAGCCTTTTAACATCATTTTCCATTTCCAGAATCAATGGGTCCTCAGGGGCGTTAAACCTGGACTTTAATAATTCTACCCAGGCCATGAGGGATGAAATTGGCGTTCCTAACTGGTGGGCTGTTTCTTTTGCCAGCCCCACCCAAACCTGATCCTGTTCAGATTTTCTGGAAGAGCTGAAAACACCGTATGCCACAAGTAGGAAAATTGCAATTACAGATAACTGAATGTAGGGGAAAGCTCTAAGTTGCGTAAGGAGTACAGAATCCTTATAATAAACATACCATTTACGGGTATCAAGCTCTAAAACTATAGGCTGAGGGTGCTGCCTTTTCATTTGTCGGAGCACTGCCTGAAAATACCTGGGATCATACGTTCTTTGAGTATCTTCCTTTAAATCCGTTTTGGTGCTGTCGAGCCCCCTCCACGTAATAATATTATCTGCAGAATCAGCAACTATGGCCGGTACAGTAAGACTATCCCGCATACTGTAAATAAATGTGATATATTCATCATTCACATCTGGCATAGCGATGATGTTCCGGGTACTTAAAGCCCAAAGCTCAGCGCGGGTACGTTCCGCATCAGAAATTTTTCTCACCAGGTAATCTGTATACCAAAGGGACGCACCTGCGATTATCACTGCAAAAGCAAGTAACACAAATTTCCAGCGGCGCTTACGTTCGTAGGGATTCATTGATTGCCAAATTACAAAAGGAAACGCAAAGTGTGACAGGATATTTTTGGGACACGAGCTACGAGATACGAGCTTCTTGCAGGTCGAGATTTTACGACAAATGCACGAACAACTAACAACTAACAACTAACAACAATACTTATCTTTGCCCCATGTCTGAGATTACCAAAAAAGTAAGAGTACGTTTTGCTCCAAGCCCAACAGGTGGATTGCACCTTGGAGGTGTAAGAACAGTTTTATTTAACTATTTATTTGCCCG
>NZ_JBKJUM010000161.1:0-16367 GCF_046590655.1 Daejeonella sp. | reverse complement strand
TCTTGATATTTCTGGTGGCGGACAGTCTGACGCTCCGGCTTGTGGTAATTGTGGTCATATCATGGTAAGATCGGGCACATGTTATAAGTGTTTGAACTGCGGTACGCAGGGGGGATGCTCGTAGAGGTCTGTGGACTGAAGTCTGAGGTTTGAGGTGTTAAAGGGGAGTCCTGCCGGCAATGGCAGGACTCTTTTTTTTTCGGAATTTTGGAACTTAATGAGTTGTTTTCAATTTTGATAAGATTTGGAAATATAGTAACTATCTTAATTCAAAAAAGAAAAGCATGTCAAGACTAACTCTATACAAAATCGCCTTCTTTTTGAGCGTTGTGACGGGAATCATTGGATTTGCTGCAAAAATTATGCATATCCCCGGAGGGCATATATTAATACTATTTGGTTTGTTGTTCAGCCTGGTGTTTGTAATAATTGCGCTTTATGAAATATTTAAATCTGATAAAATAACTCTTGACGAAAAGATAATGTGGACAATCGGTTTTATTGTAGTATTCACGGTCACAGGACTTTTATACTTAATCATGGGCAGACAGAGAATCGTACGCGAATTCAAAATTCTTAATCATCAGCAGGAATAGTTATTTACATCCCTCCTTTACGACTACCCCATCAATAATTACTACACAAACTTTGGTAAGATATTCGAAGGGATCACCATCATATAAAACCAAATCGGCATCCTTTCCTCTTTCAATACTACCTACACGTTTTTCTATACCTAGTAGTCTGGCAGGGTTTAATGTGATAGTTTTTAATGCTTCGTCGAAAGATAGCCCATGAGCCATGGCCTGGCCGGCCTCAAAGAGAATGATCCGTGTTTTAGGAACATAAGCTTCGAAACCACTTTCGATGCTTACCGGAATGCCTGCAGCAGTAAGTATGGCTGCACTTTCCCGGTTCATATTAACCATATCACCACCATTTCTTGCCATGGTCGCATGCAATACAATTTCTGCTTTGGCTGCTTTGATTTCTGGTATCAGGCGATAGGCTTCTGCAGCACCATTAATTACCAATTTGAAATTGAATTCTTTTGCCAGACGAATCGCACCCATAATATCATTGCTGCTATTCGCGGTAATCAGGGCTTTAATTTCCCCTTTTAATAATTTTACTAATACATCCATTTTGAGATCAGCAGCGGGGCGTTTACTAGTGTCGCTGTCTGATTGTTTTTTTTGGTAAAATTGGGCTTTAATAAATTCCGTACGAATCATCGCGATTTGTTTAGCCTTGGTGCCTGGGGATGTGAAATTCGATGATACGGATGGCCCGAGTGTCATTGCCAACATACTCAAAGGGTGTATAATAACCGTTTCTACAGTTCCAGCTTTTGTTTTAGCAATCATAGTTTGTCCGCTTACCAATGCGCCAACTCCATGACCCGTATGTATAGTGGTAATGCCGTAGTCGCGAACAACTTTAACCAAATTTTCTTCTGGATTATATGCATCAATAGCCCTGAGCTCTGGTTGTATCGGACTGGTTTTGTCCAACTGATCCTGATCCGTAGGAATATTTAGCGAACCAGATATTCCAACCAGAGTTTTAGCATCGATAAGACCAGGGCTGAGTACTTTAGTCTCAAAAATTTTATATCCTTCAGGTATAGTTAAACCCTTGCCTACATTTTCGATTTTCCCATCTTTCACCAGCACTATCCCGTTTTTGATTGGACTTCCTGAAACGGTATAAATTGTTTCAGCTTTAATGGCTATTTGTCCTTGTAGAGTCGCTGAACCAAATAAAAGGACAATAATTGTTATGATTTTTTTCATTTTTACTTATGCTCTAGGATAAAAAATTGAACGGGAGAATACATCATGTGCTAGCGTGCGAATTATATTCAAATCTAAGTTCTAACAACCTGCCTACCGGCAGGCAGGCTAATTACTGACAACCTGTTGAAATACCTAAATTATTGCTCTCCGGCATGATGATGAAATTCGCTGCGAATAGGTGAATAAACATCATAACCGCCCGTTAAGAATGCTTTATCTTTAGGGTTTAAGATATCCCATCGTTTTATTCCTTCAACCCAAGTTTGTTCTATCTTTGTATAAATGCTAAAAGGATCACCATTGAGGATGATAAAATCGGCATCTTTACCTTTTTCTAAAGAGCCGACTTTGCTTCCAAGATCCAACATCCTCGCACCAGCAAATGTGAGAGCCTCTAAAGCTTTCTCCCGGCTCATCCCTTCTCTAACCATTAAAGCAGCACCACGAATAAACAAACGGGAATCCGTAATACCATCATCTGTATGAAACCCAACAGCAGCACCTTCCCGTTCTAAGGCGGCGCCCGTTTCAAGGGATAGTCCCATTGCTTCCATCTTTCCGCCCGGCGCATCTATGGTAATAATTGATGAAGCAAGTCCAGCTTCTGCTATTTCTTTGGCTACTTTCCACCCCTCAGAAACATGATGAAGCACAGGTTTAAACCCAAACTCTTTACCCAAACGGATTGCTGTAAGAATATCATTTGCCATGTGAGTGTGAAAATGCACTATACGCTTTCCTGAAATCACTTCTAACAATGGTTCCATTCGCAAATCTCTTTCGGGCATTTTCGACGTATCACTTCCAGCTTTATCCGCTTTACTCTTGTATTCAAGAGCTTTAGTAAATAACTCCCGCATCATTGCTGCACTTTTTGCTCTTGTACCGGGGAAATTTCCTGGAGTTGTTCGCATGGGATTTGTACCATTAGCCATTTTGAGTCCCCCATACAATCCTTTTTCATTAATGATTAACAAGTCTTCAATGATCTTACCCTCCCGCATTTTTAAATAAACGGTCTGCCCGCTCATAAGATGGCCACTCCCGGGCATAACATTAACGGTAGTAATTCCCCCTGCCAATGCTTTTTTAAATCCATCACTTGTAGGGTTTATTGCATCCATTGCTCTAGCATCTGGATTTAGGGCCGCTGAAGCATCACCACCTTCCGGACCACCGAGATGAGAATGACTGTCAACCAATCCCGGCATAATCACTTTACCAGTAGCATCTACTACTACAGCATTAGATGGGATCTTCGTATCTGAAGGTCCGGTACTTACGATTTTTCCTTTATGAATGATTATCGTCCCGTTTTGAATAGGTGGTCCTGCTACAGTATAAATAAGGGCACCTTTAAAAACCATAGGCTTATCCTGCGCGTAACTGGAAATGGCTGCTAGAAGGTTTACAACTGTCAAAAGTCGTTTTAACATAATTTTATATATAAATTGAAATGGTAATTTACAATTCATAATTTATTTTGCAAGCCTGGAAAATTATTTTGAACCACAGTTGAGACGAACCGTATCATTTTGAATCCGATTCTTATGAATAAATCACCTATTTTAAATACCTTGAAACATATCTATGTAATAATCATACTACTAGAAGTTTTAATATTTCAATATTTCGAAACTTATACAGTAATTTTATAGCTACCAAACTGCCTAACAAGCTTTTTTTACCCAAAAGAAATTATAGATAAATGAAAACACTCGTATTAATTCTCGCAATGATTCTGTCGACAGCTCCAGCGACGATCTACACCTTTAAGCTTCAAAATATTGATGGTAAGACATTGGATCTTAAAAAGTATAAAGGGAAAAAGATCCTTATTGTTAATACCGCTTCAAAATGTGGTTATACCAAGCAATACGCTGACCTGCAAAAACTGGCAAATGCGTATAAAGGAAAATTGGTAGTTATAGGTTTCCCTGCTAATAACTTCGGCGGACAAGAACCCGGGGAAAACCTTAACATTAAAGAGTTTTGCCAGAAAAACTTCGGTGTTACATTCCCCCTCGCTGAAAAAATCAGTGTGAAAGGCGACGACATCAGTCCTTTATTCAAGTTTCTGACAACTGCCAATAACCCAGACTTTACAGGTGAAATCAAATGGAACTTTGAGAAATTTCTGATTAATGAAAAAGGTGAGCTCATTCACAGATTTCGTTCTGCAGTAACTCCAATGTCTCCGGAAATTACCAAGTACTTATAGTAGAATATGAATAGTTTCAAAATCAAAAGTATAGGTTTGATAATAATAGCTTTATTTTTTGTTTGCCAGGTTTTTTCTTTAACCCGGGCGGATGATCAAAAAGATCTGTCGACTCTTGCGGATGGTTTTGCATTAGCAATGTCGAAAAAAGATAAGGGCTGGATGAATACAAATTTTACCAGTGAATGCATGACCTATATGCCTACGGGTGAATCTGTAAGTAAACAATTGACGATAGAAGCATTTACCGGTACAGTTTACGACATTCAAAAATCGACAGCGACGAACAAATCTTTTATGGTTACAGAGCAGCAAGCAGGAGGTTCGGCGGATTTTACAGTTGAAGGATCTGCCTCGGGCGGCGCGGACATCTCAGGAACTTACAAATTATCATTTAAGTTCAAGAGAACCGAGTCGGGATGGAAGATTTCGGAGATTCTGATACATGGACAATAAAAGAAAAATCAGTCAATAAAAAAGCCCCCGATTGTGTCGGGGGCTTTTTTATTTTAATTTGATCTTACTTAAAACCAAAAGCAAGGCCAACGTTAATTACCTGATTTTTCAGGTCTCTGTTGCCTGAATCATCGCTGTAAAGGTTTTGGAAATCTGTTGCGTAACTGGCATTCATCATTACAGAACCGAAATTGTAGCTCAATCCCAATTTACCTCCAGCAAGGGATTTTCTGTAGGAATCATTATTTCCTTCAAATGTTGTGGATGAACTTCCGTTAACCAATTTCGTTTCCTGGTCAAGGAAAAAAGAAACTTGAGGACCTGCTAGTAAGCCGAAATTTGGCGTTACATTATACTTAAACATGATCGGAAGGTCAAGGTAAGTAATTTTGGTCTTCACCTCACTTCTAAGAGCGGTTGTAAATTCTGCTCCTTTTTGAGAATACTCTAGTGAAGGCTCAAATGAAAACCCTGATGAAAAGGGCACGTTTGCATAAAGTCCCGCTGCCAAACCTGTATTGAACTCACTGTTAGGATCTGGATCACCCGCAAATTTTGCGATGTTCACTCCAGCTTTAATTCCAAATTTAGTGGTTTGTGCCTGAGCAAAACCTGCAAACAGCAATGCTGCGCTTAAAATGATTATTTTTTTCATAGTATTTTTTGCAATGTTTAATTTATTGCAGACATAATGAAACAATCATGCCAAAACAGGTAATTTATTTATTAAAGTTATAATTGAGCGTTCCAAGCCTTGATTGACAATCATTTGCAATTAGGATTATTTCGTCAAATTATAGGATAGATAACAAGTGTTTGATGATGAACGAGCTTATTGACAGCGTCAAAAGAAAAATGATGCCACAGAGGGAATGGTCAATTCGTAAATACGTTAAATATCAGCATGTCTTATTCATGGCCAGTTTAATTTTATACTTTTATTTGGCCAAGCATTCACCAAATGTATCTAGTTCTATTGTGCTTTTTTTACTTAGTCCTCAATTGCGCAGGGATATACTTACTATATAAATTTCTTAAACCAAGATTGAAAAATGAAGTTTCCGTATGGATGTTTAGCATTTCTTTAAGCCTGAGCCTAACTTTTTTGTTAATTTTGCTATTCCTAACTTTTTTCTTTAATAATATTTTCACAGGATTCTATTGACTACCCATCATGTATCAAATGTTTAAAATACTTTTATCCATTATTCTTTTAGTTTCTCCAATCGTCGGTATGGCTCAGGCAAAAAAGCCTTTTATACAATCATTAAATGAGCCTAATGCTTGGGTTGACTCAGTATTTAAAAAACTGAACAGACACGATCGTATTGCTCAACTTTTTATGATTAGGGCGCATACAGATAAAGGTAAGGCATTTGAAGATTCTGTAGCTCAGGTTATTAAAAGGGAAAATATTGGTGGATTGGTATTTTTCCAGGGAGGGCCGGGGAGGCAGACTATTCTTACGAACAAATATCAGTCCCTAAGTAAAGTACCTCTGCTGATTTCAATGGATGGGGAATGGGGTCTGGGCATGAGGCTTGACAGTACCATTTCATACCCATATCAGATGACTTTGGGTGCGATTCAGGATAATAGTCTTATCTATGAGATGGGAAGACAAGTAGCTCTTGACTTTAAAAGGTTAGGCATGCATGTTAATTTTGCTCCGGATGCAGATATAAATAATAATCCAAAAAATCCGGTCATTGGTTATCGTTCTTTTGGCGACAATAAGTTTAATGTCGCTGCCAAGGCAGGATCGTACATGAAAGGTTTGCAGGATAACGGTGTAATGGTAAGCCTGAAACACTTCCCAGGCCATGGCGATACAGACGTCGATTCTCATTATGACCTTCCTCAATTGCCATTTTCCCGCGCGCGTTTGGATTCGCTGGAGATGTATCCATTTAGGGAACTCATTAAACAGGGAGCTTCTGGTGTAATGATCGCCCACATGAATATTCCAGCTCTTGATAATACGAAGAATCTTCCTTCCACATTGTCACGTCCTATTGTTACTGGTATACTTAAAGAAGAATTGGGCTTCAAAGGACTTATTTTCTCTGATGCGATGGAGATGAAAGGTGTTGTAAAATTCTTCCCTGGTGGTGAAGCAGATGTGCGTGGGATTATTGCAGGAAATGATGTAATTGAACTTTCCCAAAATTCAGCCAGAGCAATCAGACTCGTGCGTAGTGCAATCCGAACCAAACGTCTTACCTGGGAAAGAGTTAATGAAAGCGTGAAGAAGGTTTTATTGGCCAAATATTGGGTGGGGCTTAACAATTTGCAAGCATTAAAAACCACTAACGTGGTCCCGGAACTTAACCGGCCTGAGTCGATTGCCCTAAACCAACGTTTGGCAGATGCTGCTGTTACGATTTTAAATAGCGACAGCCAGATAAGAAATTTTGATAAGAACAAGAAAACGGCAATTATTAGTATGGGCGCTACTGGTTCCAATGTATTCCACACTATGTTAAGACCCGGTCTCGATAATTCATTTCACTTTATACTTTCGAAAGATGCTTCGAATAACGATGTTGTTAATATTAGCAAAGAACTTCGTAATTATGACCAGATAATAGTAGCCATACATGATTCGCGCAGGCGCCCTGCAGCAGTGTTAGACTACAGCAATACGCTAAAGTTGTTTATCGCTGAGCTTGCAAAAATGAATAGCACGATGGTCTTATTCGCCAATCCTTATACAATAGCGGGCTTACCTGGTATCGAAGGTGCTAAAACTATTGTATTAAACTATCAAAATTCAGTGGAAGCCCAAAGAGCTAGTGCGCGTATCATCACCGGAACTCTTAAAGCTAAAGGAAAACTGCCGGTCAGTATAAGTGCCGCATTCAAGAATGGAGATGGAGTAAACCAATAACCCTATAACGAAATTTGTCATCTAATTCGGCCATCATAATTACTTGATCAAAGAACCGCTATGGCCCGTCAGAAGCCTCTCAAACTAATTCGTGCATCGGCGGGTTCAGGTAAAACCTTCACCCTGACTGCTCATTACTTGCTCCTGTTATTTAGCGGAACGGGCAAGTACCGGGAAATTCTGGCAGTAACTTTTACTAATAAAGCTACAGCCGAGATGAAAGAGCGTATCCTTACTTCTCTGGAAGAGCTTGCCAAATCGGGATACGAAAAGTCAAAATTCAGTGATATACTTAAGGAAAACTATCCTGAGTTCAGTGATCAGGACATTCGGTTAAAAGCCTCAGAAATTTACAGTAGCATTCTTCACGACTACAGCCGGTTTTCTGTAAACACGATAGATGGCTTTGTACAGCAGCTTATAAGAAGCTTCGCTTTTGAGCTGAATCTTGATAGCGGGTACAAACTGGAGATGAACCAGGACAAGGTAAAGGATGAGTTGATAAAAGCACTGAATTTGCATCTTGAGCATGATCCGGATTTGCTTGAATGGGTCACTAACCTGGCCATCGACCGTATTAGCGATGGAAAGGATTGGGACTATCAGAGAGTTCTAAAAGATCTTGCGAATGAGATTTTTAAAGAAAGATATTATCCTTTTCAGGAAGCTATGCTTGCCCTTGGAGATGAACAGGGCCAGGAATTTAATACTCTCAGGGAAATAGTTGGAACTGGTATCAAGGAATTTAAGGATGATGTTTTAGAAAGAATCAGCAATATTAAGGAAGCCTTTGATTTTTCCGGAATATTGGCCGACGAGCTTAAAGAGAAGTCACGAAATCCTCTCCTTAAACTTGAAAAAATTTTGGCTGAAGATTTTTCCCAGATATCCCATTTGGAAAAGCTCATTGACGATTTTGATCAGTGGCCGCATGGATCGTTAAGTGACAGAAGCGGAGTACAGGCTTTGTATAACCAATTAAATCCGGACATTAAATCATTAATCCAGTTCTACAACGAGGGCAGTGAACAATTTGAAACTTACCTGGCCATAAGTAAGAACAGTTCCTACCTTCGCCTGATGCAGGGAATGGCTGAACTTCTCAAAAATTATCGTTCGGAAAACCGCACATTGTTAATTAGTGATGCTCAACAGCTGCTGAGAGGAATTACTGGATCTGATGTAGATAATCCCTCCTTTATTTGGGAGAAGACGGGGAATAAATACAAGCATTTTCTATTCGACGAATTTCAGGATACGAGCACTTTTCAGTGGATGAATTTCCTCCCTCTAATTAAAAACGCTATTGCGGAAAGCGAAGGAGAGCAATCGGAACATCTGGTTGTGGGTGATGTGAAACAATCGATCTATAGGTGGAGAAATGGTGACTGGCGAATCCTTCACAGTAATTTAAGCAAAGACCTATTATCTGATAATGTTATAGAGGAGAACCTGGAGTTCAATCGCCGGAGCTCTAAAAATATTATTCTTTTTAATAATTTCCTTTACTCAAAGCTTCCCGGACTATTGCAGCAACAAATCAATCAAATTTTCACTGAAAGCGCCCGGGAACATCTTCATGAAATTTGGGGCAGGGAGAACAATATGCTGATTGAAAAAGCATATGAAGGTAGTTTGCAAAACACTACCGACCTCACCCCGCCAGGTGGAAAGGTTGAGATAAAGTTTTTTTCAAAAGATGAAGAGTTTGAGGACGAGGAAGATCAAACAATTGCATCTGCATATACCATAACCAAGCTTATTGAATTCCTACAAGCCGGGATTGCGATGAAAGATATTGGCATTCTTGTTAAAACAAACAGTGAAGCTGCGGAGATCCTGACCTGCCTTTTCATTAAAAGTAATCAGGACAGATTGAGTTTGGCAGCGGGTAAAGGTTTTCAGGTTATATCCGGTGAAGCGTTGAAGATTGTGAATAATCCTGCAGTTCAGCTTTTGATCAGTACGTTAAAGGTTCTGTCAGTACCGGAGCATGAGAACGGAATCTTTAAAACGGAATGCGCACGGTTGTGGCATCAAATAAAACATTCGAACAATGAGATCATTGATTTGGCAGGTAACGACTGGGTTGAACTCGCACTGAAAAACATTGCTGACCTTGGCGATATATTGCCGCTCAGGCTTTGCGCTGAATTTGCCTTATTTCGACAGCTACCGGTTTCAGAACTTATTGAAAAGCTGATAAATGTCTATGAATTGGGCAGAAGTAATACAGCCAGCCATATTCCTTTTTTACTAGCCTTCAGAGATCAGGTAGCTGTATTCTCTTCGGGCGGAGATCAGGGAGTAGGGACGTTTTTGGATTGGTGGGACACTGAAGGCACTGCTAAAGCATTACCATCATCATCAGATCAGGATGCAGTTCAGGTCATGACCATTCATAAGTCAAAGGGACTTGAATTCCGTGCGGTTATCATTCCATTCATCACCTGGAAATTGAACACTTCCAGCGGCTATATTAAAAAATTATTGTGGGTTGATGCAAATGCTGCGGGCTTCGGGAAATTTAACTCACTGCCGGTTGATTATAATAAAGGCCTGGCCTCGACATCCTTTGCGGAGAATTATTTTGAGGAGATGCTACTCAATTACATGGACATTATTAATACACTTTACGTAGCTACTACCCGCGCGAAGGATTATCTGTGTATGATTTGCCCGAAACTCCCTAAAAAACCCAAATCAGATTCTATTAATGATATACAAATTATTTTATCGGACTTGCTAAGTGCAGCTGGTAGTAACGATCCAGAGTTCATTCAGGAAGATCAAACTTTTATTTTTGGAGACACTGCTATCATGCGTGCGGAGGTTCCGCAGACCCAAAGCGATCCGCTGGTAATAGAGAGGTATCAAATCAATGAGGAACTGACCGAACGTTTCAAAAGAAATAGCCAGAATCAGGATACCTGGTTTAATGCCCGCCAAAGAAAAGGCATAGTGCTGCATGGGGTTCTGGAAACCATAAACAATTTTGACTCACTCGACAAGCTTATTGACGAAAAGGTTCAGGAGGGCTTTATTAGAGAAGGAGAAAAAGCGGAGATCAAAGCGGCTGTGAATGACGTTCTGATGCAGGATGAAATAAGAACCTGGTTTAAAACAGCAAAGTCGGTCATCAGCGAAAAGGACATTATTCTCAGTGAAGGTGCAGTTAAACGGCCCGATAAATTGTTTGTGTTTGAAGATTATGCTGTATTACTCGATTTCAAATTTGGCACCGAACAAAATAAATATGTTGCCGATATCTGCTCATATCGTGATAGTCTGATGAAAATGGGTGATTTTAAAGATGTTCACGCTTATTTATGGTACGCGCAGGGACGTAAACTGCAAAAAGTCGGATAATGGTGGGCGATAAATTTCTATATCGGGTTGCAGATGATTTGCTGAAACGTTTTGGAGAAGATCTTCAAAATGTGGCAATTGTCTTTAATAATAAGCGACCGCAACTATTTTTAAAAAAATACCTTTCTGAAATAAGTGGCAAGCCTATTTGGAGTCCCCATTTCTACACCATTCAGCAGTTTTTCTCGGCATCAACAACACAAGTTTCTGCATCGCAGCTCAAGCAGTTTTTTGTGCTCTTTACTGAATATAATATTTTACTAAGGTCGGAAGGCAGAGAAGCAGTAAGTGCAGATGTTTTTTACCCTCTTGCTGAGATTATTGTTTCGGATTTCTCACAGATCGATTATTACCTCGCAGATCCAGCCAAAGTATTCAATCTGATTGGCAGCATTGCTGAGTTGCAGCATCAATTTCCGAATTTTGAAGATGAGCAGCTTGAATTTATGAAATCTTTCTGGTCTTCGTTTTCAGGGGAGAAGCAAAGCAAAATTCAGGAAAAGTTTATTGAAATGTGGCACAGAATGCCCTTACTATACAATAACTTTCATGGAAGGCTAGCCGAACAAAATCTTGTAAGCAGCGCCAAAATGTACCGTAATCTTGCTGAGGCCAATTCAGCTAATCCGGACTTTTTGGAGCAATTTTCTCATGTCGTGTTCGTAGGATTTAATGCGCTTTCTAAAGCGGAAGAACTATTGTTCAAAACCTGGCAGGATGAGGGAATATGCTCGTTTTATTTTGATTCGGACGAACATTATTTCGGTGACCTGAACCAGGAAGCAGGTTATTTTATAAGGAGAAATATACAGACGGTCGGGCTGCTAAACCAGTTTGAAATAATCTCTAATCGGATCAATGATCCTGAAAAGGAGTTTACAATTGTGCAGGCATTAGGTAATGTTGCACAAGGTAAATTGTTGACTAATCTAATTTCAAACGCTAATGCCGCCAATGCTGACACTAAAGCGATAATTCTTGCTGATGAGGCTTTGCTGCTCCCGGTTTTACAAACTGTTGCTGATGACAACCTGAACATAACAATGGGTTATCCATTTGAACAGTCGGCAGTGTTTGGTCTTTGCGATCTATGGCTCGGAATTCAGGAGGAAATTTCATCCGGCGATCAACTTTCTATATCATACCACAAGGTTCTGACCTTCATTCTAAATCCGCTGGTTAATATTAACGCTGATCAGAGAAACCGACTTCATTGGAAAATAGTCGAAGAAAAAAAATCGCGATTTGATCTGCAGGAACTGCGCCTGCTTAGTAAAAGCGCTGATTTAAGCTTTTCCCAATACAAAAGTGCGGCAGATACTATTAAAAAATTTGGTAGTCTATTGTTGATCATATCAGAACAGCTGGCAACCCTGCGGAAGCTGGATAGCCTCTTAATCGCAGAGGCTGTAAAAACATTAAACGTTCTTTCAGACAGCTTTGAAGAGCTTGAACAGAACATTGCAGTCCCGGAAATGGGTGCAAAGTTTGTTTTCCGGACTATCAGGAGAGCCTTGGCAGGATTGTCGGTTCCATTTGATGGGGAGCCTTTATCAGGATTGCAGGTTATGGGTTTATTGGAAAGCCGCTGTCTTGACTTTGACGAACTTGTAGTTCTGGGCATGAACGAGGGAGTGTTACCAAAGGTCAGCATAACTCCATCATTTATACCGGATAATGTGAGGAGAGCCTTTGGCCTTCCTGTACTCGAAAATCAGAATTCGATTTTTTCTTATTTTTTTTACCGCCTCCTTCATTGCGCAAAGAAGATCACATTGGTTTATAATGGAATAACTGATGAGAAAAGCACAGGGGAAGAAAGCCGCTTTATCAAACAGCTTCAATTTGAAACAAATTGCAGGTTCAATCATGTTATCCAGCAGAATCAAGCCGTGGAAAACTACGGTGAGCAAAAAATTATTGTACAAAAAACTGGCCTGGTTCGGGAAAGGCTCGAGAAATATTTTAAGCGAAATTCTGAGTTAAAGTATGAAAAGAAGATATCAGCGACTGCGTTTACTGACTATGTTAGCTGTCCGCTGAAATTCTTTTATAGCAAAATAGCCGGTTTAAAAGAGCCTAAAGATCTGCCTGACCAAATTGGCTCAAACCTCGTGGGAACGATGCTTCATTCGGTAATGGAAATGTATTACACGAATTCGGTTGGCAGCGAGGTCACAATTGAATTCCTGAAATTACAGCAGAAGAATTTGCCTTCTATGTGTGCTGAGGCGTTAACTGTCACTTTGAAGACCGACCCAAAAAGTCCGCTCCGGAAACATGATGCTCTACAACAGATCATATTAAAGGTTATTGAGCAATATGCATTACGGATTATTCGGCATGACGAAAGCCTGACGCCATTCATCATTGTTGAGCTGGAGAATAAGGATAGCTATACCCCATTATTCAAATTGCAGGTATCAGGTAGAGAAGAGCAGGTAAGGCTGCTTGGCATTATTGACCGGGTAGATTCTCACCGGGGAAAAGTACGGATCGTTGATTATAAAACCGGCAAAGACCAGCTGAAGTATAAAGATTTCGAGGGTCTTTTTTCAGAAGAAGGAAAAGACCAGAACAAAGCCCTTTTACAAACGCTTTTTTACACGTACGTCTATGAGAAAGCAAGAGCTGTAAAAAATGTTGAGCCCCATCTTTATGCGGTAAAGGACTTCAAAAGCGGCACCTTATTTAGTGAAAAGCGCAAAGGTGGATTACAGCTCTCTGATAAAAACCTCGACTATTTCAAAGAACAGTTTGAAATTAAACTCTCTCAGATACTAGGTGAGATGTTTGATCTAAGTATTCCATTCCGTCAGACGACAAATCTGGAAACTTGCAAATACTGTGCTTTTAAGGGGATTTGTCAGAGGTAGCTTTCGGCAGGAAGGGGCAGCATTTATCCGGTGCGCATATATACAGGTACGTATATCCAGCTACGCATAAAAACATAGGACTTCGCCCTATGTTGGTGAATTCTGCCCTTACAGGGCTTCATATCTAAGGTGAGCATGCATCTGATGGAACTTTGGAGCACATATCTTTGCATTTTGGAATTGGGGGAATAGCCCTGAAAGGGCGGCACAATTAGCGATGGGTGCAACCCATCGCTAATTAATGTAACACATTAAAACCCTGAAGGGCGTAAGCAAGCACCAATTTTTAAATTAGGAGATAGAACCTAGGCAACCATGGGACAGTCACTTGTTAAGAATTATCTGCACATCGTTTTTAGTACAAAATACCGTGAACCATTGATCTATTCGCCATTTGAAGAGGAACTTCATGCTTATCTTGGAGGGATATGCAAAAGCCAAGAGTGTTATTCTTTAAAGGTCGGGGGATATACGGATCATGTTCACATTCTCTGTATGCTTTCAAAGAAATTAGCTCTTATAAAGTTGATGGAGGATCTTAAATCTCATTCTTCAAAATGGTTCAAAACTAAAGATAAATCGCTTGATAACTCTTATTGGCAAGATGGATATGGTGCTTTTTCTGTCGATCATCATCAAGTGGAAAGGATCATAAACTACATTGCAAACCAACGTGAACATCATAAAAGTCAAAACTTTAAGGATGAATTTCGTGGACTCATGAAAAAACAGGAGATACCATAGGATGAAAGGTATCTCTGGGACTAAGCATGGCAAAATATTTTGAATTTTATTAATAATAATACAGTTACCCTCCGTCCGATAAGGTTTGGTTTTCAAACATTAAACTTATATTTGTTCCAAAATTTGAATTTTACACATGAGAGAAATACAGTTCAGAGAAGCACTTCGCGAAGCATTAAATGAAGAAATGCGTAAAAACGATAAGATCTTTTTAATGGGTGAAGAAGTTGCTGAGTACAATGGAGCATATAAAGTCAGTCAGGGTATGCTTGATGAGTTTGGTGCAAAGCGAGTCATCGATACACCCATTGCTGAGCTCGGCTTTGCGGGGATTGGGATTGGTGCAGCTATGAATGGGTTAATCCCAATCATTGAATTCATGACATTCAATTTCTCTCTTGTGGCTATTGATCAGGTGATTAATGCCGCTGCAAAAGTGCTCTCTATGAGTGGCGGGCAATTTTCCTGCCCTATAGTTTTCCGTGGCCCGACAGGTAATGCGGGCCAGCTTGGCGCACAGCATTCCCAGAATTTTGAAAACTGGTATGCAAACTGCCCGGGGCTAAAAGTAGTTATTCCTTCAACACCTTACGAAGCTAAAGGCTTGTTGAAACAGGCAATAATAGATCCTGATCCAGTTATTTTTATGGAATCTGAGGTGATGTACGGCGATAAAGGCGAAGTTCCTGAAGAAGAATATTACATTGAAATAGGCAAAGCAAATATTGTGAAAGAAGGAACTGATGTAACGATTGTTACTTTTGGAAAAATGCTTTCACGTGTGGTGATGCCAGCTGTTGAAGAACTTACTAAGGAAGGTATCAATGCTGAGGTAATAGATCTTCGTACGGTTCGGCCAATCGATTATGAAACTGTTATTGCTTCTGTTAAAAAGACAAATAGGATGGTGTTTGTCGAAGAGGCCTGGCCTTTGGGATCAATTGCTACCGAGGTAGCGTTTAAAGTCCAAAAAGATGCCTTTGATTTCCTTGATGCGCCGGTGCTTCGTGTAACTTGTGCCGATGTTCCATTACCTTACGCGCCAACATTGATAAAAGAAGCGCTTCCCAATGCAGAAAAAGTGATTGCTGCAGTTAAAAGTGTAATGTACTTAGAAGCTAAATAGAGCTAATATTTAAAGCATCGATCAGAAAAAAATTGTTTTTATCGCCTGAGGGTACTACAATACCTTGTAGGGGTCTGGCAAGGGTCAGTTTCGGCGATCCTTCGTTTAAAGCATCGTTTGAACGAAGAATCCCCGAACCAGGTTACATCCAGAAGAGTTATATTCCCAATAATTTTATTGTAAGGTGATCTGACGTTTTATACTCTCCTCCAACGATATAAACGTTTCTGTCCGCTGTATCCCCTTAACTCCCTGTATATCCTCATTAAGTACATGTCTTAAATGATTTGTATCTCTGCAAATAATCTTAGCAAACATACTGTATGAACCTGTGCAATAATGGAGCTCTACAATTTCTTTGATGTTTCTGAGATTCTCTACCGCATCTTTATATTGCGACCCTTTCTCAAGGAATATACCGAGGAATGCACAAATATCATAACCTATTTTTTGAGGATCAATCATTAAATGGGATCCTTTAATGACCCCGAGATCCTGCATCTTTTTCATTCTTACATGAATAGTACCCCCGGAAACAATTAGTTTCTTTGCAATTTCGGTATAAGGGATAGTTGCATCTTCCATAAGGATCGCCAGAATCTGCAAATCCAGATTGTCAGGTTCGAAATTTTGAGCACGATTTTCCATTTCAAATTAGTATATTATCAATCAATCGCTAAATTTATTATTATAAATGTAAAAATATAAATATTTTGTTAAAATATTTGCAATAATTTGACTGTTATGTTACATTTGTATCAAGTAATCAGGAAATATCTGAGAGCTTACACACTGTAGGGTGGTGAAATTTGGCAGACACACCTCCTCGTCTCGGTGGCGAAGATTTGGGAAATACCGTTAAAGGGAAATAACTGCTTCGTGAAGG
>NZ_JBKJUM010000033.1:0-14228 GCF_046590655.1 Daejeonella sp. | reverse complement strand
TTTGGATCAACTTTTTGGCAATGACCGGCAATAAAGGCAGCTAAAAAAGAATCACCGCTTCCTATAGTATCGTTAACATCAATGCCAACTCCCAAGGCGTGATACGAGTCATCATTTTTATAATAGGAAGCCCCGGATTCACCCCTGGTTACAACAATTTCTGGAATCTGAAATTTTTCCTGGATGTATTTAACCTGGTCTGACTCTTTAGAAAAAGTTCCGCCGAATAGCGATTGAGATATTTCCAATTCAGCTTCATTGAATTTTACGATGTCAGCTCTTCTGATAAGTTCATACAAAATGGTTTTATCATAAAATGGCGGACGGAGATTGATATCGAATACCTTGGTTCCATTCCCTTCCAATAGTTCAAAAAGTGTATTTCGACTGATGTCATTTCTGGATGAAAGGCTCCCGTAAACCAGGTAGTCTGCGGACTCCATCTGGATATCAATCGATTTTTCATAGTGGATGAAATCCCAGGCAACTGGAAAAACGATCTCATAAGTAACTTCGTTTCCACTACCCATGCTGGCTATAACTTCGCTCGTCGGATATTTCGAATCTTTCTGAATCAAATTTTTGTTAATCCCCCAGCTATCCAGTAAATCTTCCAGTTTCTGACCGTTAGCGTCATTGCCAATTCTACTGATGATGCTGGTACCTACTCCAAGTTTATTCAGGTGATACGCAACATTTAAAGGGGCTCCGCCGGGCTGCGGACCATCGGGCAAAATGTCCCAGAGGATTTCTCCAAAGCAGATAACCGGGCTTCTTAAATTATCAACGTTCATTTTCTCAGGCACACTAGTGTATTACGCTGCTACCAATCTGCTCCAGCGACCTCCCTTTGGTTTCAGGCATTGCTTTCCAGACAAAAATTAATTGAAGTACCATCATACCCCCAAAAAAGAAAAATGTGACCGCTCCGCCTAACGCTTCTGCAAAATAGGGGAAACAAAAAGCGATGATGGCAGCCATCACCCAATGAGTAGAACTTCCCAGGGTTTGCCCCTTAGCTCTTACTTGATTTGGAAATATCTCAGAAATAAAAACCCAGATAACCGCTCCCTGCGAAAAGGCAAAAAAGGCAATAAAAAGCATCACATAAATAGGAATGGCAAATCCACTGGGCTCTTTATCCAAAAATGTGAAACCAACTAATAAAAGAGAAGCGATTAAACCGAAAGACCCGATGATCATTAATAATCGCCTGCCTACTTTATCAATAATGTTTATGGCTAAAAGAGTAAAAACAAAATTAACGATGCCTATGCCGACCGTAGAAAGTAAGGACGAATGAGCTCCTAAGCCAGCCATTTCGAAAATTCGTGGTGCATAGTAAATGATTGCATTAATACCGGATACCTGATTAAAAAAAGCAAACAGCATAGCTAATACAATTGGTGTATTATACTTACCAGAGAATAAACTATTGCCTGCTTTATCGGCCTGTATGTCTGAACCAGATTTTTGGATCGCCGCCAGCTCTTGTTCGCAATTTAATGGATTAATAATCCGAAGTATTTCCAATGCTTTATCTTTTGCCCCTCTTTTAAGCACCAGCCAACGGGGACTTTCAGGAATAAACCGTAAAAGAACCAAAAATAAAAGTGAAGGAACAACCTGTACCCCAAGCATCCATCGCCAGGAACTTTCTCCACCAAAACTGATCAGGTAATTCGACAAATAAGAAATTAAAATCCCTAACACTATATTAAATTGAAAAAGCCCCACTAGTTTTCCCCGGCGATCGGCCGGTGATATTTCAGAAATATAAATAGGCGCCGTGACCGAGGAAATCCCTACGCCTAAGCCTCCCAGGAATCTGAAAATCATAAAAACATACCAATTATCGGCTAGTGCCGTACCCAGAGAGGATAATAAATAGGCGATAGCGACAAAATATAAGGTGTTTTTCCTGCCATAATGATCAGTGGGTTTTGATCCAAATATGGAACCTAATACCGTCCCGATTAATGCTATAGATATGGTAAAGCCATGTTCAAATACCGAAAGTTGCCAGTATTGTTGAATTGCTTTTTCCGCTCCGGAAATAACTGCGGTATCAAAGCCAAATAGAAATCCCCCGAGGGCAACTACAATAGACCAGGAAAGGACTGAATTTTTTTTCATAAATTAGATTTAAATTTTGAATGAAGCATTTGATAGCCTTATCGTTTAAATAGAATTAGGAGACTGAAATTTTATCTCTTGAACTTGTAAATTAAAGTTAATTAAATTTCTCATTAATAATTTAACAGATAAGACTCAGGACTTTATTAAGCACTTTATTAACTATTTATCCATATTGGCTATGAATTTTCCTGATCAATGTAATAACATATCCGCAGATTGGGAATCACTACCTCCAGGAAAAGTTTTTGAACAACTTTTTAAAACCTATTATCCACGTCTTTGTCACTTTTCCTTTCAAATTGTGAGAGATAAGGTGAGTGCGGAAGACCTTGTACAGGAAGCATTTATCAAATATTGGGGCCATCGGGAAGAAATATCTACTCATGATATAGCGGTTAAAAACTTCCTGTATAGTACAGTTCGCAATGCTAGTCTGAATTTGATCAGGCATCATAAGGTAGTAAGCCAATATCTGGAACAGCAGAATCCTGCTCCCATAGAAGAATTTAATATTATTCATTCGATGATCCGTTCTGAAGTATTAGCTGAAATACATAAGGCTCTTGAAATACTGCCAGAGAGCTGCCAGCGTATTTCCAGGATGGGCTATTTAGAGGGGATGAAAAATAGTGAAATAGCCCAGAAGCTGGGATTATCAATAAATACTGTTAAAACACAAAAACAACGCGGATTGCAATTACTTCGCGTGATACTAAAACCTGAAGTGCTTACCGTTTTTATCATGTTATTGCAGCATCATAAGTCCTGATTAGGAATAGACCCTTTGATCTGAATTGGGACACTTCTAAAAAAGCCTTTTTAGGACACATATTTTAATCATTGTTTTTATTGTTGATAAACAGTTTGTCACAACCTGCATTGTAAGAATATTTTAAACATAGTGCATTGTGCTTTTCGGCTAAATTCCGGAGGGTACCATCCGGGTTAACCTCCTTAAAATAAATTTCACATCGGCTTCACCCATTTAAGCTGGTCGGGTGTCCTTATAAAACATGGCGAAAACAGACCAACATCAAGACGTTTTTGAAAATGCCGGACTGATAGTCAGGTATCTTGGAGGCGATCTTACCCCACATGAACAGAAAGCGCTTAATAAATGGTTAGCAGCAGACAAACGGAATAGGCTGTTTCTGGAAACCTTAAGCGATGAAACCTCTTTTAAAAGGGAATTGCAATTTTTTTCATCAGTGGATGTTTCTTCCGCATGGCAGAAAGTAGCACAGCATACCTTTCAAAAAAGAGAAGTTAAACCATGGGAATTTATTGCTAAATGGAAATATGCAGCCATTCTCGCATTTTTTTTAACCGCAGGATTTGCATTTTATATAGGATATAATAAGGAAAAACAAGCTGTTGTCGCTCAACAAATCAATGTGCGCCATAAAGATGATGTTTTGCCCGGTGGCGATAAAGCCCGGCTTGAATTGGCAGACGGTTCTGTAGTGGTTTTGGAAAAAGTTAATAATGGAAGTTTAACGCAACAAGGCGGAACGCGGATAGTTAAACAAGATGGTCAATTGGTTTATAATGCTGCACAGGGCAGTCACCCAGCAGAAAATTTATACAATAAAATTTCTACACCTAAAGGCGGCCAATACCACGTTATCCTTCCGGATGGCAGTAAAGTGTGGCTTAACGCCGGATCTTCCCTTCGCTTTCCTACCGCGTTTACAGGTAAAGAGCGCCAGGTCGAATTAACAGGTGAGGCTTACTTTGAAGTAGCAAAACTAACAACTCTCTCTGACGGAGGGCGGGTGAGGGTACCATTTAAAGTAAAAACGTATGATGTAAGTATAGAAGTGCTTGGTACACACTTTAATGTGATGGCTTATGCGGATGAAAAATCTATAAATACCACCTTGCTGGAAGGAAGCGTAAAAGTTTATGCGCCAATTTCTTCCTTTCCAAAGGAGAGGGCCGGGGGTGAGGTTGCAACCCGCAACTCACAACTATTAAGACCCGGCCAGCAGGCGAAAGTTAACGGGAGCATTCAATTGTTGAATGTAGATACCGAAGAAATAGTTGCCTGGAAAAACGGTTTCTTTCAATTTAATGGTGCCGATGTAAAAACGGTAATGGGACAAATAGAACGCTGGTATGATGTAGAAATTGATTATGAAGGGAAAATGCCCTTGAAACATTTTACCGGGGTTATTTCCAGGAATATCAATGTTTCAAAAGTGCTAAACATGTTAGAATTAACAGGCGGTGTGAAGTTTGAAATAAAAGGGAAAAAGATCAGTGTGGTAAGTAAGTAATAAATGGATAATCAATAGGAAATTCTAATCCAATAATAAATAAAATATAATTTCCTTAATAAAAAAACCGGAAACGATGCAACGTTTCCGGTCAGAATTAATTAAGGCATAAACAAAGCTGCAATCGATAAATTGAACTCAATAATTTAACCTTAACTAGTAAAAGTATGAATCTAAATCCGCTTCACAAAGCGATGTCCTGCCTTAAATATGGAAGCAAGTTTTTCTGTTTATTTTCTGCTAAAACCATGAAACTAACTACACTCTTATTAACGCTTGGCTGTTTACAGGTAAACGCCACGGCCTTTTCGCAAAGGGTTACCCTTTCCGCGCGTAATGTCCCTATGGAAAAGGTATTCAAAGAAGTAAGAAAGCAAACCGGATACCTCTTTTTGTATAATAATGAGTTGTTACAGAAAGCTGAAAGGGTAAGCATTCAAGTTAATAACGCACCGTTGGAGCAGGTACTTAAGGAGTGTTTTGAAGGACAGTCGGTGACGTATACGCTGGTAGAAAAAACTATCATAGTTAAGCCACTGGAGAAATCAGAATTGAAAGCGATTGCGGTGGCTGAGGGTACAATTAAAGGAAAAGTCAGTGACACCAAAGGTATAACACTGCCCGGTGTGACAATAAAACTGGAAGGGGCTTCAACACAAACTGTAGCTACTGATGCTAATGGTAATTATAGTTTTACGAATGTGCCTTCCGGACGTTTTACATTGAGTTTTACCTATCTGGGATTTGCTAAGATAACTAAACAGTTAACTTTAATTGAAGGGCAGGAGAGTGTGATTGATGTGATTTTAATTGAAGAAGCTGGTAGTTTGGATGAAGTAGTGGTTGTTGGCTATGGAACGCAAAAAAAGAGTGACGTGACTGGGTCAGCCGTTAGAGTATCGATGGAGGATAAGGAACTTCAGTCAAACACAAATCTTTTACAAGCCTTATCTGGTGCTTCTGCCGGAATAAATGTTCAAGGAGCCGGTTTAGCAGGAGGCGAACCAAATGTTTCTATAAGGGGACAAACTTCCCTTTCTGCAAGTGGCAATCCTTTAGTTGTTCTCGATGGTATAATTTATAATGGCTCAATTTCCGATATTAACGTCAGCGATGTTGAATCTATAGATATTTTAAAAGATGCCAGTTCTGCTGCAGTTTATGGATCAAGATCTGCCAATGGTGTAATGCTTATCACAACAAAAAAAGGCAAGTCAGATAAACCGGTAGTTGCCTTTAACATGTATAGTGGTTTGCAGGATATGACAAATAATCCAATGAAAGTGATGAATGCAGATCAGTATGCGAACAGGTTAGTGGACTATTATTATCAGCAGGATTTGTATAATTGGTACAAATCAAAACCAACAAGTTCTACGGGTAAACCTGTCAGGCCTAATATTAACGATCGAAATGTCGTTGCAGCCAGACTGAGAACACAGGAGGAGAGGAATAATTACCTTGCTGGAAATCAAATTGATTGGGTTGATGAGGTATTACAAAGCGCTCCGATTCAAAACTACAACCTAAATGTGTCGGGGAAAACTGAAAGGAACAATTATTTTGTTTCGGGCTCATATACTGGTGAGAATGGAATTCTTCAGAATGATAATTTCAAAAGGCTTACACTACGTTCTAATATCGAAAGTAAAGTCACCGATTGGTTTACTTTAGGGTTGATTTCAACCTATTCATATCGTGATTTTTCCGGTTTGCAGGCAAGCCTTGGAGATGCAAGGTCAGGTAGTCCTTTAGCTAATAACAAGATTGGTTTAGATAACTATGATATGTTCCTTACTGGTGAGGCATATATGCCCTATCCTTTAAATAATTTATACGTAAAAAATAGTGATATTAGAAACAATCTGTTCCTTGTAGGAAGTGCGAAGATAACCGTTCCATGGGTTAAAGGCTTGAGTTACGAATTAAACTACTCTAACACTTATACCAATCGTAATAACAACACTTTTTTCCCGGTAACAACGCCAAATGGTTCGGGAAATCTGGGGCAGGCAATAAAGAATCCTTCGCAAAACAGAAGTTGGATTGTTAACAACATAGCCTCCTACACAAGATCTTTTAATGACCATCAGGTAAATGCAACTTTGCTTTACAGTCGCGAAAACAGTCATGCAGAAAGCTCAGTCCTTAATTCACAGGGATTCCCTAATCCTGTTTTGGGATATAACAATATGAGTCTTGGTACTATTGCCACTGTTGGATCAAATGCATCAGAATCCAATGGAATCTCTTATATGGCCCGTGCCAACTATTCCTTTAAAAATCGTTACTTATTGACGGCAACAGTTAGAAAAGACGGTTTCTCAGGTTTTGGAGTAAACACAAAATTTGCAACATTTCCTTCTGTATCAGTAGGTTGGGTAGCTTCGGATGAGCAATTTCTTCAAAATATGAAGGGAGTCTATTTAAAGATGAGAGCTTCCTATGGGCAAAACGGTAATCAGGGAATTGGAAGTTATTCAAGTTTCTCCAGAATGTCAACTGATGCATATGTATTTGGAGCTTCACCAGCTGTTGTTATTTATCCTAGTACATTAGGAAATAATGATCTGGGTTGGGAAAAGACCTCATCTTTAAATATTGGTGTTGATTATGGGTTTCTAAATAGAAGAATTTCTGGGTCTGTTGATGTATATCAAGCTCAAACTACGGATGTGTTGGTTAGTAGAGCTATTCCTCCAACAACCGGATACCCAAGTGTCTGGACAAATATTGGAGCTATTGACAATAAAGGTATTGAATTAGGATTGACAACTATTAATCTGGAAGGCCGTTTCAATTGGAAAACCGATTTTGTTTTTTCGCTCAATAGAGATAAAATAACGAAACTTTATGGCGGTAAAAATGATAATGATGTAGGTAACTCCTGGTTTGTAGGACAGCCTATAGGTGCTATTTATGATTATAAAATGAGAGGAGGCCTATGGTCTGAACAGGAGCTATATAGTGGTAAAACTTTGAAAAATTGGTATCCTGGCCAGTTTAAATACGTAGATCAAAATAATGATGGAATTATTGAACCAAATTCTGACAGAACAATTATTGGAAACCAGGCTCCCAATTACCGGTTAAGTTTTAGTAACACTTTATCCTACAATAACTTTTCATTTTCTTTCTTTCTAAACTCAATACAAGGAGGAAACGGGTATTATTTGGAGAATAACGCTTCTAATATCAATGCTGCAAGTGCACCCGCCGGCCGGGAATCAGCTGGAATAATAAGAAACAATCTTACGGCAGTACGACCTTATTGGACACCTGAAAATGGAGTAAATAATTCTACTGGAATTTATAGTGCACCTGCTGTATGGAGTGGAATTTATGAAAGCAGGGGTTTTGTTCGCTTACAGGATATTTCTCTCTCATATAAGTTAAGTCCTGCTATACTTAAAACATTACGCATTGGTAGCGGACAGGTCTATGTCTCTGGAAAAAATCTTTACACCTGGACTAAGTGGTCAGGTTGGGATCCGGAGACAGGTGTCAGTGATTCACCGCTTATGCGAAACTTTATCGCAGGTTTCAGGCTTTCTATTTAATTAGTTATCCAATTACCTGTTCAATAATTATAGATTTTAAAATTAAAAATCAATGAAAATATATATAAATCAAATTGCCAAAACGTGTTTGTTGCTTACAGGCATTCTTCTATTAATGTTTTCTTCTTGTACTAAGGATGTGCTCAAAGAGACCCCGCTTGATTTTCTTGCACCTGAAAATGCCTATAGCACTGTCCCAGGAATTAAACAAGGGATAGGAGGTTTATACGCTGGCGTACGTCAAAACTGGTATTATGGACCTAATGATGCCGTAACTCAAATGTATGGCATTGGAACTGATTTATCTTATTTCGGTGAAGACCCTGCTAGTGCAAGATTTTTAACAGATTACTCTACTTTTCTCACTCCAGCAAATTCTTATTCCAGCATTTTTTGGACATGGAACTACCAATTGGTACAAAGGGCGAATGTTTTAATTGAAGCTATTGAGTCTTCAAATGCCTCGATTTGGTCTAATGAAGCGCAGAAAAATGCGTATTTGGCTGAAGCAAAATTCTTTAGGGCTTTTGCTTATCGTATTCTGGTTTCATTTTATGGCGATGTTCCCCTGGTTAAGGATGTAGTTAGATCAGCAAAAATTGATTTTGTAAGAGCTCCTAAATCAGAAACATATAAATTAATGGAAGATGATCTCACTTTTGCAACTTCAAAATTACCAGTCCCCGGTAAAGAAGAGGCACCTGGAAGGATTAATCAAGGTGCTGCCTGGCATATGCTTAGTGAATTATACCTGACTGACAATAAATACCAGTTAGCTGTAGAAGCGGCAACAAAAGTAATAGATGGGTATGGTTATGCCTTGATGACAAAACGCTTTGGAACAAGACTTGGCAAGGATGTTTTTGGGTCAGGAGATGCTTATTATGATCTTTTTGGATATGGAAATCAAAATCTGTCATCAAATACTGAATCTATTTGGGTGATTCAGATAGAACCGCTTGTTACAGGTGGGTTATTTGCTGAAGGTGAAAGAGCATTTGGACCAGCATATTACCGGATGGGAAATACTCCGGACGGTTTTCCTGCATTTCGGGGGGAGCTGGTTAATGGTAAGTATACCGGGCTTTCTGATACACTGGGTAGGCCTGTATCGTGGATACGCCCTACTAATTATGTTTCCTATAATATATGGAAAGGTAATTGGAAAAATGACAATAGGAATGCAGAGCATAATATTAAAAGAAATTTTTATTACGATAGTCCCTCATCCAAATTTCACAAGAAAAAGATTGATTTCAGTCTTTATCCTGCTGGATCAAGGGATGCTTTGAGAGATACAACCCAATATATTTATCCATACTTTATGAAGTTTGCTGATCCCGGTAATCATTTTACTGATCCTGCAAGGTCTGGTGGAGGACAAAATCATAAAGATCTTTATGCAATACGACTTGCAGTTACATTACTAATACGTGCTGAAGCTTATGTCCGTTTAAATAATCCTAATGCTGCCGCCTTAGATATTAATAAAATCAGAGCCCGGGCCAATGCAACTCCGGTTTCAACATCAGATGTTAATCTGGACTATATATTGGATGAAAGAGCCAGGGAGCTTTATGGTGAAGAATGGAGAGTTATTACATTACGCCGGATGGGGAAGTTTGTAGAAAGAGTCAAGCTTTATAATAATAATCCAAAAGTTCCGGGTTTGAATGTCAAGGATTTCAATACCTTATATCCTATTCCTCAAAGTCAAATTGATTTAAATATTGGTGCTGTGATAAAACAGAATCCTGGGTATTGAGCAATTAAATATTAAAATTCCAACCAATAAATCAGCATGGCTGGAGCTAATGAAAGCCCTAAGCTTCTATTGGTAGTTGCGTATTTAATACAGATAATTAACTAAAAGGAGATTTAAATTAATTAATAGAAAAATTTTTATGAATAATTACAACCGAAGAAATTTTTTAAGGATGTCTGCAATAGCCGGTGCTGGTTTAAGTATATCCGGCAGCATGAGTTCCCTTTATGCCAAATCTGCCCCCCTCGCAGGGAAAAGGGTAGGAATTATTGGTTTAGATACTTCACATGCAGTTGCATTTACTAAAACATTAAATGCTACGGATGCTGCTGCTGTTTACGGAGGGTATAAAGTTGTAGCTGCTTATCCTAAGGGTAGCAATGACATAGTAAGTAGTGTTGAAAGGATACCTGGATACATTGAGGATGTGAAAAAGATGGGGGTAGAAATAGTAAGCTCCATAGCTGATCTTTTAAAGAAAGTAGATGTGGTTTTATTGGAAACCAATGATGGCCGTTTACATCTTGAACAGGCATTGCAGGTATTTAAGGCTGGTAAGCCAGTGTTTATTGATAAGCCTGTGGCAGCCTCACTGGCCGATGCTTCGGCTATATTTGCCGCTGCAAAACAATACAAAACCCCGGTTTTTTCTTCTTCATCATTAAGATATATGACAGGTATTTCTGACATTGGGCAGGGGAAAATAGGTAAGATACTGGGTGCTGAAACATTTAGTCCTGCAAAATTAGAGAAAACCCATCCTGATTTATTCTGGTACGGTATACATGGAGTGGAAATGTTATTTGCAATAATGGGTACAGGATGTAAAACGGTGACTAGAATACATACCAATGACACTGATGTTGTAGTGGGTGTTTGGAATGATGGAAGGGTTGGAAGTTTTAGGGGTACGCGTAGTGGCAAGAATGATTATGGAGCAAGGGTCTTTGGCGAAAAAGGAAATGTGACTTTAGGAGAGTTCAATGGCTACAATCCATTGCTGGTACAGATCATTAAGTTTTTTGAAACAGGAGTAGCACCAGTGAAGCCGGAAGAAACATTAGAAATAGCCGCATTTATAGAAGCTGCTGATGAGAGCAAGGCTAAAGGGGGTGCTCCGGTAAATATGAAAATTATTTAATAAGGCTAGATAATTACTATTTACAATTCTTATTAATTGTACATCCTGTTGTTCCCAAAGAGATGAATGTACAACAGTCAATCGTGAATCGAAAATTAAGGTAAACTATGAAGGAATTAGATGACAAAACCCGTAGACATTTTATTAAAAATGCGGTTACCGGAGCAGCTGCAATATCATTTGGAGGTATATTGCCGGGATTTAGTGCAAAAAGCTATGCAAATATATTAGGTGCTAATGATCGTATTAGAGTAGCTATGATGGGTGTAAATTCCCGTGGTTTAGCTCTGGCTAATAATTTTTCAATGCAACCTAATTGTGAAGTAACATACGTATGCGATGTCGATAGCCGTGCTGCGGATAAGTGTATCGGGCAGGTTGAAAAGATCCAAAATAAACGCCCTAAGGCCGAGCCTGATTTTAGAAAAGCCCTGGAATATAAAGATGTGGACGCATTGGTTGTTGCTGCTCCTGACCATTGGCATGCCCCTGCCGCTATATTGGCTTCAAAAGCAGGTAAGCATGTTTATTTAGAAAAACCTTGCAGCCATAACCCAAATGAGGGCGAGATTCTTTTAGCAGTGACAAATAAGTATAAGAATGTAATTCAGATGGGAAACCAACGACGTTCATGGCCAAATGTTGTTGCGGCTATAACGGAATTGCATGGAGGAGTTATAGGAAGACCTTATTTTGCTAAAACATGGTACGCAAACAACCGCCCCTCAATTGGAATAGGGAAAGAAGCAGCAGTGCCATCCTGGTTAAATTTTGACTTGTGGCAAGGCCCCGCACCACGCACGGCATATAAAGACAATATCCTTCATTACAATTGGCATTGGTTCTGGAACTGGGGAACCGGTGAAGCATTGAATAATGGAACACACATGGTAGATATTGCCAGATGGGGTCTTGGAGTTGATTACCCTACAAAAGTAACCTCTGCTGGTGGCCGCTACAGATACCAGGATGACTGGCAAACTCCCGATACCCAGGTAATGACACTTGAGTTCGGCAATAAGGCCTCCATTACCTGGGAAGGCCGCAGCTGTAACAGCCGTAATGTGGAAGGTGCAAGCGTTGGTGTAATTTTTTATGGTGAAAATGGCACTCTTCAAATCGACGGTGGCAATAGTTATGCAATTCATGACTTAAACAATAAACTGGTTAAAGAAGTAAAAAATGATATGAAAGTTGATGCCCGGAGCTTAACTAGTCCCTCTCAGGCTTTGGATGCTTTGCATATTAACAATTTCTTTGATGCCATTAAGAAAGGTACCAGTTTGAACTCTGATATCTTAAGCGGACATCAAAGTACATTATTAGTGCAGCTGGGTAATATAGCCCAGCGTACAGGAAGTACATTAGACATTGATCCTAAAAACGGGCATATATTAAACAATAAAGAGGCCTTGAAATATTGGTCGAGAACATATCAAAAAGGATGGGAGCCCAACGTCTGATAAATACTGGCAGATAAACCTATGGCCATTGACAAAGGTTTTTAATAGCTTGGTGAAAGCTTTTTGCTATTGCCGAAAGGTGTGCTTACCCATGCCCTCACCATCACGATGTCCGCATTATTAAAATCTACCTACGCGTATGCGGTTGCACCGGGAGAGTTGATGGCAAACGCATTTATCATACACTGGACAGCGGGACTAGTGAATTAGATGCTTCAACCATCCTGTGAAGGCATGATCATGCGATTTTATTTATAGATGAGAACAGCGCCTCTAAATTAAAGAAAATAGGGAGGATGCCAATTAACCAGCACACACTAATTAATAAATAAAGCTAATCCTTACGAATTTTTTAAATTAATTATGAAGAAAAACACCACCGTAGCTGTAGGTTCTTTAAGTCAGCGGGATACTGTAACCGGGATCCTGATCATCGGATTTCTCTTTTTTATGTTTGGATTTACATCCTGGATTAATGCGATCTTAATTCCCTATTTTAAAATAGCTTTTGAACTTACCCATGTTCAATCGTACCTGGTAACATTTGCTTTCTATATCTCTTATTTACTATTTTCAATACCTGCTTCATACCTGCTGCGAAATGTAGGATTCAAAAAAGGAATGATGATTGGTTTCTGGATAATGTCTGGAGGAGCTTTTCTGTTTGTACCCGCGGCTATAACAATGACCTATGAATTATTCCTACTTGGTTTATTCTCGATAGGCGCCGGACTGGCACTTCTTCAAACTGCAGCCAATCCTTACATCACCATACTGGGCCCAAAAGAACGTGCAGCTCAACGCTTCAGCATCATGGGCATTTGCAACAAGGGCGCCGGGATCCTCGCACCCTTATTATTTGCAGCAGTTATTTTCAGAGCTACTGATAGTGACATGTTTGATAATCTTTCAAAGATGGATGTTGCAGAAAAGAATGCAGCATTGCATGAACTGATTCAAAGGGTAATTGTTCCCTATGCGTGTGTTGGTACCTTTCTTTTTCTGCTTGGCTTATTTATCCGTTTTTCTCCGCTTCCTGAAATTGATACAGAGCATGAAAGTGATGATGTTGCGCTGGCAAATACCGGAAAAACTTCGATCACTCAGTTTCCTCATCTTATCCTTGGGGCTATTGCCATATTTCTGCATGTCGGAACGCAGGTTATCTCTATAGATACTGTAATAAGTTACGCAGCAACTATGAACCTTAATTTAATTGAAGCTAAAGTATTCCCCTCGTATACTCTTACAGCACAAATTTGCGCATATATAGTCGGTATCATCGCCATCCCGAAATTTATCAGTCAGTTAAATGCCCTGCGTATCAGCACGATCCTGGGTATTATCTTAACCCTTCTCATTGTATTTGCAAAGGGTCAGGTTACCTTCCTGGGCCACACTACAGATATTTCGATCTGGTTCGTAGTTATGCTTGGACTTGCAAATTCTCTGGTATGGGCAGGAATATGGCCGCTGGCGCTGGATGGTCTGGGTAGATTTACTAAGATCGGAGCTTCTTTGATGGTTATGGGTCTGGCGGGTAATGCGATCCTGCCGCTTATTTACGGTTATTTTGTAGATCTGTCCAGTGCGCGTCAGGCTTACTGGGTTCTGTTCCCTTGTTATGTGTTCCTTGTCTTCTACGCATTCTACGGTTACCGGTTTAAGAAATGGGCTAAATAATCTTCCCTGAAATTAAACCGTAGCTTTTAACCAATCCTATACTATTACCTATTCCACGTGAGGCATGGGAAAGGAACAGAGCTCTTGTGCAAAATCCGGGTTATACTTTTAAATTTAAAATTCTAAAATGAAAATCTTAACAAAGTTCATATTGCTTTTTTTTGTTGTATTTGCCAATCCGGTAAGGCTGAAGGGGCA
>NZ_JBKJUM010000144.1:0-29080 GCF_046590655.1 Daejeonella sp. | reverse complement strand
CAGGAGAAGCTTTAATGTTTGTTTGGGAAAATGCTGAACTGGCAATTAACATTACAAGAATAACCGATAATTTATTCATGACATTCATTTTATTAATACGGGTGAGATAATAGATTGTGATTTTTTTACCTGATGTTGTTTTGTTTTTCATTTCATTTTTTACAAATAACTGAGCCACCACTTTTCTTTGTTATTAGTTTTATATCTATCATACCATTTGCACAACGGATATAAAACAATAACTACCGCCATCCATATACCATACACTATCCACAAGCTATACCCTTCACCTGGTATTCCGAATTTGAATGGAAGCCCGGGGATACCTTTCATTCCCTCTGCAACTGTATGCCCTCTTGATAAAAATAAAATAATATTCAGCGTACTGAGCAGGTAGAAATGAAGTATATAATAGAAAAAAGGTACCCGGCCATAAATGATAATGATTTTCGCCAGCCTGCTGGTGGTATTTTTCACAACCGCCAAAAAAATTAAAGCACAGCCAACCGTAGCAAACATATAAAGTAACGATGGTGGATATTTCTGCACATCCATAAAATCAAGAAAGGTATATAATGGATTTTTCTGCCTTACCCAATGACCGGGATCGCCATAAAAATCAATAAACCGTAAAACAATAAATAACAGCAAGGCGCCAATTCCCATCCAAAGCAATAGTTTATTCCGGCGTGGTGGTTCGATATTGCTGAATATTTTGCCACCGCAATAGCCAAGTATCATCAGGCCTGTCCACGGAAGAAAAGGATAAAAAATACCTATGGAATGGTTAGCATCCAAAGTAACCACGGAAGGACGGTGTAAAAAGTTCCACCATACCGGAACGTTTCCATTGCGGCTTGCTTCTGCAAAGTCAATACTGTTATGCCCTAATACAATCAATAAACCGAGAGCTAGTATTGCATTAAAAGGAAGCCATATAACAAGGCCAAGTATGATCATGCTGATGCCAATAGCCCAGATAGTTTGCAAAAAGAAAAAACTATAATATATATCTGCCGTTATACTCAGGCCGATTATGGCTACTTCCATAATAACAAGCCAAAGCCCACGGGTTATTAAAAAGCGGCTGAGTTCTTTTTTTGTTTTGCGGCCACTCTGCAGCCAAGCTGACACACCAGATAGAAAAACAAAAATGGGAGCACAAAAATGAGTAATCCACCGGGTGAAATAAAGAAGAGGAGTGGTGGTGGCCAGGTCAAGAGGATCGCTGGCATTAGCGGCACTATGAAAATAATCACGGGTATGATCGAGTGCCATGATGATCATGACCAGGCCACGAAGCAAATCAATGGATTGGATCCTGTTTTTTGTTAGCGATTGCTGCACCATATCTTACTATTTAAAAATGTAATTATTCTAAACCATTCAATATTTTTTTTCTTCTAGCGGCATCAAAAGAAAAATTATAAAGCGAACCAAAACAATATCCCAATGACATCACTGCAATCCATGGCAATAAAGGATAGGCGGTCGGGTCAAACATAAAAGCGGAAAAATGAAAATAACCATCTTACATGGTCAAGTGCCATGATTACCATCACTAAACCTTTAATAAGTCAATAGATGCTATTCTAGTTTTAGTGATAGTTGTCATTATTAAGTTTGATTGCTGTAACGTGTCACTATAGGGTTGCCGCTAACGAACAGGGCTTGCTGCTGTGTCGGTATTTTAAATGCCCAACCCGGAACTGAAGCTGATTAAAAAACTGAAGATGAAGTTAACAACATAAGCTGACATATATTCGTCTGCCGGACAATAGTTGATAGTGATATGAAGATGATTTTTTATTCGTCAGCCGGCATAGCAGCAAACCGAATGTTGTGGGCAGTGGATTTGTTTCTTTCATCATACTTCAACTTTTCAAAAAAATACAGTCAAGGCTATTTGCCATATTTAAGAACTTTTATTCCTTCATGTAATTCTAAAAATTTTTGATCTTCTGACCAAGAATCCCACATCGTAATATTTGTTTTTACATTCCCGCTAGCCATCAATTCAAATTTTACTTTATTATAGCCAATTCCTCCTTCAAATGCATTGTTCCCCGTGTAAACTAATCCCTCCATAATCTGTCCATTTAACTTTAAGATGAGTAAATCGTCTTCCCGGATAAATTCAGCCATCCCGTCTTTCAGTTTATATAGACCTGTAATTTTCTTATATCCCTCATCATTCAATTGAAATGTGTTTCCCATTACAACATCAAATCTAACCATGCTCTCATTAGAAGATTTTTTCTTGATTTCCAAAATACGGTTGATGGATTTCGGTGACCTGGCTGCCGCGTCTTCTTTAATATGAGGATCCCCTTTAAAATATATTTGGGTGATGAGATCCTGATGATCATTACTTGAAATTCTTAAGTGTATATGTGCAGGGCTCCAGTCTTCACCATCTTTGTAAGGTACGGGTATGATAGTTTTAAATGCATATCTACCATCTCTACCTGTTTTTACCGCTCCCCGGAATTTGTAGTCATCAGACGTATTATCATAATGTTCATGTTCATCGCATTGCCAAGCTTCAATAAGTACATTAGATAATGGAGTTTTGCGATCCTTTTTTAAAATAGTTCCACTTAAATGCATCACCTTTCCTTTTGATCCGGCAGGAATTAAGTTGCTCCTCATTGGTGATCCCGGGCGGTAAAACGGACCTAAAATATCACTGGTTGTCTCGCTTTCACCTTCAAAGCTTTTTCCATTCCAATTGATGGCTCCAAATGTTGCAATGCTAAAAGCAGTCAATGTAGAGTCTTTAATAAAGGTTCTGCGCTTCATAAATTATTGTTTTGATTGAAATTAGGACGTTCTGACTATATGCAAATCCATTGCAAACAACTTTAACGCATTAGCGATGTGGCGATATTCTGTGTTCCGTCAGTCCTTAACTGCTGCTGAATTTATAACTGAAATTTCATTGTTTATTGAATTAATTGCTTTAATTAGTTAGCTGGAACGGAAGCTGATTAGCGAACAAGAAGTTGTACATCTATTTGTCACCCCATCATATTGTCAAACCGAATGTTGTGCGTTCGTGTAATTTCAGGATTAGGATCCGAGGCTTAATTTCGGTGCAAAAGATTATAAAAAGAGTTGTTAGCTATTCTGAATCTTATTGTAAACTTTTCGCCCTTCCCGAACTATCAATTTAATCGTCTCATGAATGTCTTTTTTTGAAGTCCTGAAATTTACGATGCAAGCTCTTAAACAATATTTGTCTGCAACTACAGCATTGGACAAAAACACTTCGCCTCCTTGTTGTAATTCATTCAATAATTCTTCGTTTAATGTATTTAAATTAGCTTCACCTATTTTTTCATCTTTCACATAATTTAAAGGAACATAGCGCAATGTAGCGATGCTTAAGTTCTGCGTTACTGCTTCAAGCTCGTCATGCTTTTGTGCTTCGTCAAATAAAAGTTGTGATAGTTCGATGTCTTCATTTATCATTTCTATGTAACCATTTTTACCTGCTTGCTGCAAAGCCATCCACACTTTTAATGCTCTAAAGCCTCTTGAATTTTGAAAACCATAATTATGATAATTAAGCGTGACTTCGTCTGTGTTATTATCAAAGTTGTAATAAACCGGATGTGCACTGTAAGTATCAATCAGATGTTGAGGATTTTTTACTAAAGTGCAACCGGCTTCAAGCGGTGCGTAAAGCCATTTGTGTGGGTCCAGCGCAATGGAATCAGCTTCCTGAATACCGTTAAATATATTTTTGTATTTTGGGATTACTGCGGCAGGTATTCCATATGCACCGTCAATATGAAACCATAAATTATTTGCTTTGCAAATCGCTGCTATTGCCGCGAGATCATCTACCACACCTGTACTCACATCTCCTGCATTTGCAATTACAAGAAAAGGTTTTTTGCCGTTTTTCAGATCATCCGCAATGGTTAACGACAAAATATTCAAGTTCATTTTATTTTCAGAATCGGTAGGTATCCACCGGAGGGCTTTTAAGCCATGTCCGAACAAAACTGCGGCTTTCTCAATCCATGTGTGCGTTGCTTTTGAGCAATAAAATACCATCTCACCGGCAGTGTTTGCTAACCCATCTTCTTTCATGCTTTTCGGTGCTTTCGCAGTTCTTGCAGCTAAGAAAGCAGTGAAGTTTGCCATATTTCCACCGCTTACAAATATTCCACCACAGGCAGGAGAAACTCCTATAAATTCTGCCAGCCATTTTACTGTCTGCCTTTCAATAGCGGTTGCCATTGGACTTAAAATATTTGCACCAATATTAGGGTTAATAGCCGTAGCTAACAAATCTGCCAATGCACCAATTTGTGTCGGGGATGAAGTGATGTATCCAAAAAACTTTGGATGTCCATTTAACAATGAATGGTTAAGTAATAAATCGGAAGTCTTATCAAATAATTCTGAAACAGAAGTTTCATTTTCAGGTAAAGAGGTATTGCCTAAAACAGTTTGTATCTGGCTTGGGCTTTCTCCCAGAGTAACAGGCCTTTCATGTATCGTATCATAAAAATCAGCAATTGTGTCAACTAAACGATAGCCAATTCTTCTAAACTCTTCTTTATTGATTTGAATCGGTGTAATGCGGTGATTTTCCTTATCCATACATTATAAATCTTATTTTAATAAAAAAGATTTTATTTACTTAAATTAAATATACAAAGATTTGCGAAAAGCATAACACACAAACCTATTGTTATACGAAATTCTTTTAAGTTAATCGAAAATTTGGTGTCTGCGGCTTAAGTCTGCTACCTATTATGATAGCAGAAACATGTGTTTGATGAATTTCCAGAAAGATGGAAAGTTTAAGTGCGATAATTATTTCGACATCGTAAGGATTTCGATTGGTAAATTTTTGAACGCTAGCCCTGTTTATATCATCACTGAAATTATCCAAACAATATAAAACCACACAAATCCTACCCAACTAATTCTATGTATTTTTTTCAACATAAACCAGTCATATACAAAAAGCGAAATATATAGTGCATTCCAGACAATTGCAAGAAAAACTAGTCCATTTTCAATACGCAGATTTTCTGTAACTCGACTTAATATGGGCTCCAGAATAAACAACAACGACAGATAAATAAATAGTTTATGCTTAGCTCCGTTGTTCCAAAGACCTTCTGCCGTGCGTTCGCGTCGGTATGCTTACTTATACTAAGAAATTATAAATCACATTTGCTAATAAACGCCACGGTTCACTATCAAACATCAACATTTCCAATATATTTTCAATGATGATAAATAGACCTCCGTAAAAAAGTGCCGAGTGAATTTTGCCGTATGTGATTTTGTCCACTATCCAAGACAGTATAATTAAGCTATCCGAAAGTACAATGCCAAACCAACGGCATGCCCTGTGGGGAGATTGGAGATTTCTCCCTGCTTGGCGGATATTTTACCGGTAGAGGACACGAAGGACACACGAAGGGCGCGGAGGAAACCGGTTAAGATGATGGCAGCATGTGTAATAGGCTGTCCCATAGCTACGCAATGGGGTGGGCTTTCTGTTACAATTTTTTTGCTTTTTATCTTAGAGTACACTACCTACAATGTGTAAGTAATTTTTCCAGAAATAAAACGACCGTTAAAACCAAATTGGGTTACGGCCCGGCTATATAAAAACCTACCGTTAGATGTATTATCTCTGGCACCCGTGTAGCCATTAACACTGCTCAGATTATTTTCATTGTTACGTGGATCGATATACATTTTGTCTGGATAAACGTCAAATAAATTGTTTATTCCAAGGGTTGCTCCTATTTGTTTAGTAATTTTATAACCTACAGAAAAATCAGTCACCCATTTTCCAGCATACACTTGGTCCATTTCTAAAGGCAGATTATTAGCTGCAATAGTTGGGTCAACCGGATTTAAGAAAGCCACTTCTCCGAATCTTACTGTTCTTAAAGAAACATCTAACTTTTTGTATGAATAGGCACTGCTTAAGTTTAATTTACTTTGTGGTACTGATGATTCATATCTTGAACGCTCTGTTCTATCAAACAATCTTGCTTTCAAAGCCGGGTCGGCCTCAATAATAGCGGATCCTTTTATCTCTCTAACTTTAGTTTCATTAAAGTTTACAGCTGCAGAAAAGGTTAGGTTACCCATCGTGTTCAATATTATTTTCTCCGTTATCACAACATCTAAACCTTTGGTTCTGGTAGATATAGCATTAGTAAAAAATTGCACACTATTTATCTGACGCATTGGATCTACCGTGTCTAATATCTGATTCACTAATCCGTTTGGGTTAATTACACCAGCAGTTCTCTCTCTGGCGTATTGAGAAGAAAAAACGATACGATCTTCTATGTCTATCTGATATGCATCAATTGTGTAGGTTAAACCTTCAATTATTTTTCCTGCAATTCCTATGCTGGCAGATTTAGATTTTTCTGCTTTTAAAGATTCTACACCAAATTTCCTTACTATAGGATTATCATTGTTTACGGTTAACACCTGAGTTGGTAAACCACTGATAAATTGAGTACTTTCATTACCAAAATATCTTTGTGCCAAAGATGGCGCTCTGAAGCCTGTTGCATAAGCACCACGTAATGATAATTGGTTTATTACTTTAACCTTACCAGCAATTTTATAAGAGAAATTAGAACCAAAATCGCTAAAGTTTTCAAACCTGCCTGCACCTTCCAATACAATACTTTTACCTAATTCTGCTTCATAATCTGCATAAAGACCAATATTATTTCTTGATTTATCTAACGCATTTGCAGGTTTATATCCTGGAAATACTTGCGCACCAGCAGCCGCAAAACCACTTCCTACTGCTCTGCCCTGGATGTTTTTAGACGGCTGTCCAAAAGAGTAAGATAGCTCTTCTCCAGCGGTAATTGCATAATTATCAATTCTAAATTCTGCCCCATAAGCCGTGTTTAAAGATTTTAGGAAACTGGCAAACTCGTACTTTCTTGATACATCAAAATTAGTGGTGTTCTGTGCAAAACGAACTTTACCTGCATAAAATTCTTTTGGACTGGTTCCAAGTGGTAAAGAAGCATTTAAAGTATTATTAATGTCAAAACGAATTCCATTGCTGCCAAAAGAGTTACTAATGTCGTAGTTCCATTTGCTAATTTTTCCCTTTATGCCGCCACTAACAGAAAAATCGTTTATGGTAGTGTTAATAAAAGGTAAAAATCCATTAGGATAAATGCCTATATCTATTTGTGTAGCTTGTGTAGGAAGGCGTGTGAAACCTGCTGCCAAACCTGTTTTGCGTGTGTAACCAACTGCTAAATAGCCTTTCATGTCACTTCCTAATTCATATTCGCCATTTGCAAACGAGCCATAGTTTTTAGAATGTGAGTTTCCAACAATCATGTTATTACGACTAACTCCATTTGTTAATGCCCTGGCATTATCTATTGCTTTTAAACCTGCAAAACGTGTTTGAAAGTCTGCTTCACTTTCTGAACTTCCTTTTGCAGGGTTGGCAGAATATAACAATGGGCGTGTGTCTAAGCCGCCTCTGTTGGTTGCGCCCCTATCTAAGTATTGCGCAGCCAAGCTGACAAAACCTTTGTTACTTAAATTCCATCCTTTACTTGCATCTAATTGATAGGTTTTTCCGTCGGTATGGTCTCTTCCTAAACTATTAGAATTAGACTGACCATACAAAGCAGAAATCAATAATGGAGTTTCTTTTTTCAATACAAGATTAATAACACCTGCGATGGCATCAGAACCATATTGTGCGGCTGCTCCATCCCTCAAAACTTCAATTCTTTCTATGGCTGCAACAGGGATAGAGTTCATGTCGGTTCCTACAGATCCACGGCCAAATGTACCGTTGATATTTACCAATGCGGTAGTATGTCTTCTTTTACCATTAACTAAAACCAAAACCTGATCTGGCCCTAAACCACGCAACGATGCAGGATCTATATGGTCAGTTCCGTCAGCTACGGTTTGGCGGTTAGAGCTAAATGAAGGGGCAATATAATTTAAGATTTGACTTATATCTAGCTGAGGAAAACTTTTAAGCTCTTTAGCAGAAATAACGTCTATTGGTACCAACGAGTTTACGTTTGTACGTGGTTCACTAGAGCGGGAACCAATTACCGAAACCTCGGATAAGAAAGAACCTGATAATTTTAAAGCGAAATTTAGGTTGATTATTGAACTTCCTACAGTTACCTGTTGGGTTTGAGATTCATAACCAATAAATGTAATTTTTATAGTGTAATTGCCACTTGCTAGTTTAAGGTTATATTCACCATTATCATCAGTTGAGGTACCTATAGTGCTGTTAAGCAGAGAAATACTTACGCCAGGCATGACGCTCCCATCTGCACCATCGGTAATTTTTCCCTTTATACCTTGCCCAAATAGGCAACTAGCACTTGCAATAAATAAAAGTAAAACAGTAATTTTTTTGTAATGATAAGTCATATAAATTTGTTTAAGTAGCATAATATAAGTACAAAATCTATACTTTCTACAGGTGATGTGAAATACTCGGCGGAAATATTGAAGTTGTCTACGATTTCCCAGCCGTCATATCTTTTTTACGGAGCAACTCTAATATTTTTCTCCGTGTCTTGTCTTTTGAAGATGGAACTCACATCTGCATCGCATGATTTCTCCCTGCGTGGCGGATATTTTAACGCAAAGGTCGCGAAGTACACACGAAGGGCGCGGAGGTGTGTATTCCCGTGATGATGACCACTGATCCGGGATGTTGACAACCTCTCTGTAAGGCAATTTGCACAACCTGAAAGGCAGCAATTTAAAGCCGGTGAAGGCAATTTTATTTAAAGCTAATGGTTTTTTTATCCTTGACTGCGATAAGTTAGCTTTAACAAACTGAAAAATGGTATCATTACTTTTACGTAATTTATTTTTTACAATCTTACAACCGGGAATAGTTGCAGGACTGATACCGTTTTTGATTTTGGGAGATGGCGCAAACTACATATTAACTCAACCTTTACTATTCCACCATTATTTAGGAACAACTGTTTTTGTCATTGGATTCGTAATTATGATGACTTGCATCATAAGCTTTGCAGTTAAAGGACGGCGAACACTTTCTCCTGCTGACCCGACAAAACGATTAGTTATAACTGCACTTTATAAGTTCTCTCGTAATCCAATGTATGTAGGCGTGACGATGATATTAATGGGTGAGGCTATATTTTCTCAATCAAAATATTGTGGATTTATGCACTGTTTGTTTTTGTAGCATTCAGTATTTTTATACTACTTGACTAAGAACCTCGTCTGAGAAAAAAATTTGGGGAGGAGTATAATTTGTATTGTAAAAAAGTTAGGAGATGGATATGATATTCTGTTCAAAGTATCAGGCTCAGTAATTGAAGCTATAACCGATAGAGATAAAGATTATATCGGCAACCCACAGCTGCTTAGAACGGTCTGGGTATAGATGCCCAATCATGTCAGGACATCGCCGTAATAAATGGTTTGACTGGGTTGTACGAGGCTTTCTTCTCCCCCTGACTATCAACAATCCAAGTTTCGGAGCTAATTATTAAGCTTGACGCACTGAAGATATTAACTTCCAATCCAGAGGAAATTAAGAATTTCCAGAAAAACTAGGATTCTCTGAACTAATACTATAAAAACAAATTTCCAGCGACGAGAAATCTCTTGTCCTCTAATAGGCGCCGTCCCGAAGCGAGCGAGGGACCCCCCACCCCAAAAATAATTCACAACATCCAAAAAGAACTGTAATCCTCCTTACTTTTACAGCATGTTAAATCATGAGCACTACATGCGACGCTGTATTGAACTGGCCCGCCTGGGTTTGGCGTCCGTCAGCCCTAATCCGATGGTGGGCGCAGTAATAGTGTGTGATGATGTAATAATTGGTGAGGGCTATCACATGAAGTTTGGTGAGGCTCATGCCGAGGTTAACGCAATTAAAAGTGTTTTTGATTCGTTTTCGAATGCAGAAGAGTTGTTAAAAAGATCAACAATGTATGTAAATCTTGAACCATGCACACACTTCGGTAAAACACCTCCCTGCGCCGATTTGATCATTAATAATTATATCCCCAGAGTTGTTATTGGATGCAGGGATTCATTTCCCCATGTAAATGGAAAAGGAATTGAAAAATTACGCGAGGCCGGGTTGGACGTGGTTGAGGGTGTGCTCGAAAATGAGTGTAGCTCTCTAAACAAACGCTTTACTACCAGAATAGAAAAACAGCGACCCTATATTATTCTTAAATGGGCGCAAACTAAAAACGGTTTTTTTGCCCCGAAGGATGGAAGCCAAAAATGGATTAGCTCCATGCAGGCTAAACAAATGGTTCATAGGTGGCGGAGTGAGGAAGATGCTGTTCTAATTGGGAAGAACACTGGTTTAGCAGACAATCCACGGTTAGATATTCGCAAATGGTCGGGAAAGAGGCCGATAAGAATTATTGTTGACAGGCATCTCGATCTGCCTGAAAGTCTGAACATTTTTGACCAGAGTCAAGATACTATTATTTTCAATTCAATAAAGTCCGGGCTGAACGGTAGAATCAAATATCTGACACTTGAAGATTTTGATTATCTGCTCCCTCAACTCATCTGTTATCAGTTGTATCTAATGGACGTACAATCCATAATCATCGAGGGAGGTGCAACTATGCTTAGTTTATTTATCGAAGCAGGTTTGTGGGATGAGGCGAGAGTGTTTACAGGCCCTAAAGAATGGGAAAGTGGTATTCAATCGCCTGTTTTAACGGGCAAACCTGTACAAACTACCAGCATCGGACCCGATATATTGAATATCTGGCAAAATGGTCTTATTTCTGAACCCCACCCCTTCTCCGATTGAATTATTGGATTTAAACACGGTCTTTTTTGTCTTTTATGCACTCTTTACATATTTTTCTGCAATTGAAAGAGAATTGTTTAGGCACTAACGTTTTTTTTTGCGAATTTTAGCCTTTTTATATATATAAAAAATCATTAACAATTGACATCTTTTAATTCTTATCATCAAAAAAATCACTAATCAAAACAGAAAAAATGAAAAAAAAATTACTAAGTATCTTCTTTGCCTGTGTATTGCTGGTTTGTGCCGCTTTTGCTCAAGACAAAAGAATTACTGGTAAAGTAACTGCCAGCGAAGACGGCCTACCTTTACCAGGAGTATCAGTAAAAGTTATCGGGATGCCACTCGGAACTCAAACAGATGTGAATGGAATCTATTCTTTAGCGGTTCCATCTACTGCTTCCAGTATAGAATTTTCTTTCATAGGATATTCTAATCAAACAATGGTCATTGGGACACGAACGGTGATAAACGCCACTATGAGTACAGATTCAAGGGCATTATCTGAAATTGTAGTCGTAGCCTACGGTACAGCTAAAAGAGAAGCAATAACTGGTTCGGTAGCTACTTTGAACGCTGCCGCCATTGAAAACAGAGTTGTTACAAATATTTCTAATGTTTTACAAGGGGTAGCTCCAGGGATTCAGGTTGGTGCTGCAAATGGACAGCCCGGGACTAGTTCAGCAGTTCGAATTAGAGGATTTGGTTCTATTTCCGCGTCCAATTCACCTTTGTATGTTTTAGATGGGTCTGTATACGATGGGAATATTGGAGATATTAATGCGAGTGACATTGAAAGCGTCTCCTTACTTAAAGATGCATCGTCGTCAGCTTTGTACGGAGCTCGAGGTGCTAACGGTGTTATCCTTATAAATACTAAAAAAGGGAAAATTGGAGAAACAAGAATCAATGTCAATTTGAACAGAGGTTTTTCAGAGCGAGGTATTCCTGAGTACGATCGTGTTGGAACTCTCGAATATTATCCTGCTATTTGGCAGGCAGTCAGAAATAGTTTGGTCTACCCAAGATCTGGCACACCATTAACACCAGCTGCTGCTGCAACTCGAGCTTCTAATACCACTGCTACAAGTTTGGTTTACAACCCTTTCAATGTTCCGGGTAATCAGGTTGTAGGCGTAGATGGTAAGCTTAATCCTGGTGCTTCATTACTGTATAACGATTTTGACTGGTATAAACCAATTCAACGAGTTGGAGCTCGTAATAATGCTGATTTAAGTTTTAGCGGGAATAATGGTAAATCTGACTTTTTTGTATCCCTTGGTTATCTGGATGACAAAGGATTCATAGAAAAATCTGATTTCAGCAGATTTAACGCAAGAATAAACGTGAACTCCCAAGTAAAAAGCTGGTTAAAAACGGGATTAAATTTAGCAGGAAATTTATCTGATGGCAATTTGGCACTGGATGCTTCGACTGGTAATGCAGCCAGTTTTATTAATATATTTCAATTTGCCAGAGGTATTGGGCCTATATATCCTGTTAGAGCTTATAGTACCTCAGGTAATCCGATAAATACACCTACAGGTGCCCAATTTTATGACTATGGCGTTCACCCGGGTTCGGTGAACAGACCAGGTGGCGCAAGTCCGGGTAGAAACGTTGTGTATGAAACATTGTTAAACGATGTGATTAATAAAAGAGTTGCTGTTAATGCAAGAACGTACGCTGAAATAAAGTTTTTGAAAGACTTTACTTTCAGACCCAGCGTAAATATCGACCTAAGTCAATCTAATTCCAATGAATTTAGAAATGCAATTGTTGGAGATGGCGCTGGTTTGAATGGTTCTGCAGCAAGAACTAACGCTTTGACCAGATCTTATACTTTTAATCAAGTATTATCATATAATAAGTCTTTCGGCAAACATAGTGTTAATGCATTAGCTGGTCACGAAAACTATGATCTTGAATTTACAACAAATAACTCTACTAAAGTGAATCAAATTTTAGCCGGAAATACCCAGTTTGCAAATTTTGTAACACCTCAATCTTCTGGCGGTTCGCAAGATCAATATAGAATCGAATCCTTATTTAGCAAAGCATCTTATAGTTTTGATGAAAAATACTTTGTCGATGCTTCGTTAAGACGAGACGGATCATCACGATTTTCTCCTCAATCCAGATATGGTGTTTTCTATTCATTAGGTGGCTCATGGTCAATTTCTAAAGAGAACTTTTTGAAGAAAGCTGAGTGGATCGATGATTTAAGATTAAAAGCATCTTATGGAGAAGTTGGAAACGATGCATTGGATTCTTATTATAACTATCAAGCATTCTATGATTTGGGATTCAACAATGGTGCTGAGCCTGGAATTTTACTGTCAAGCGCTGCAACACCTGATTTGAAATGGGAAACTATAAATACATTGAACATCGGTACTGCCTTTTCATTTTTTAAAGGCAGACTTACTGGAGAATTAGAAGCGTTTAACAGGGGCTCGAGAGATTTGCTATTTTCAGTTCCCCAACCTTTGTCAGATCCTATAACATCAATTAGAAAGAACATCGGAACAATGACTAACAAAGGGATTGAACTGCAATTAGGTGGAGATATATTAAGAAAGAAAAACTTCTCCTGGAATATTCTAACAAATTCCTCAGTTGTAAAGAATGAGATTACAAAATTACCTGCGGAAACTCCTCAAATTACCTCTGGAACTAAGAGATATGAGGTTGGACAAGATATTTACCAATTCTATTTACGTCAGTACGCAGGTGTCGATCCATCGGATGGTGCTGCATTATATTTTCCGACAGAAACAGCAACAACAGATTTAAGAACTGTCAACGGCCAGAAACTTACTACCAATTTTAATAATGCAAGATTTGATTATTCTGGAACTGCAATTCCTGATTTATTTGGTGCAGTTACAAATACATTTAATTACAAAAACCTACAATTATCTTTCCTGGTTAATTACCAAATTGGAGGTAAATTTTATGATGGGCAATATGCTAATTTAATGGGAGTAAACTTTGGAAGTGCACTTCATAAAGATGCGTTAAATGCCTGGACTGAAACCAATACTTCTTCGAAACATCCAAGATTAGATGTAACAAGCACTTCTTTTTTTACAGCTCAATCAACAAGATGGCTGATAGATGCTTCATATTTAACGTTTAGCAATGTGAATATGTCTTATCGCATACCAAAGAAATATTTAGATAGATTAGATATAAGTGGTGCCAGACTATTTACTTCCGGAGAAAATTTAGCCTTATTTTCTAAGAGGAAAGGTTTAAATCCAACAGAGTCATTTGCAGGAGTTAACAGCACATCATATACGCCAAGTCGTACTGTTACATTTGGTTTGAGCGTTAATTTATAATAATTTGAATTATGAGAAATAAAATAATATTGATACTGTTTGGGACATTAATCTTCTCGGTATCATCATGTAAAAAAGACTATCTCGAAACTGCCCCCACCGATCAGGTAGATTATTCGGCTGTTTTTACTACTACCGGTAATGCTAATACATCGTTGAATGGTATTTACAGATATATGTTCCAACGATACGGCGCCCAGAACCAACCAGGAGTTGGGGGAATGTTTTTGAGCTTTGACTTTATGGGCGATGATATCGGACAAACAACCGTTACCTGGTTTTCGGCTGAAGGTTCCTGGAATTCGCACAGAGCGGATAATAGCGCTATGGTGAGTTATGCTTACAGGCTTTATTATAGAATAATTGGTAATGCAAACTTTATAATTGATAATGCAGATGCTGGTACCGGAACTGATGACGATAAAAAACGTATTAAAGCTGAAGCGCTAACTCTCAGAGCATATGGTCACTATTATTTAGTGCAGATGTTCGGCAAACGGTACGATGCTGCTACTAAGCCTAATGCGCAGTTGGGTGTTCCACTTTTAATTTCTTCGACAGACACTAATAAGCCGAGAGCTACTGTAGAAGAAGTATATTCTCAAATTAACAAAGATTTGGACGCTGCGATTGCTTTAAACGTTTCTACCAGGGTTAACAAGAGCCATATCAATGTTTCAGTGGCAAAAGGACTAAGAGCGAGAGTTGCTTTAACAATGCAGGACTATCCTAATGCCATTAAATTTGCCAAAGAACTTATCGATTCCGGGTTATTTCCATTAATGAATGCTGCGGCATATCAGACGGGTTTTAATGATGCGCCATCTTTAAGTGAGGTTATGTGGGCTTCAATTCCTGCTGCAGATCAGGCTGATACATTTGGTTCTTTCTTCTCCCAGATAGCTTATAATGCCAATACTACATACATGAGAGGCAACCCAAAAAGGATTAATTCTGCGATATACAACAAGATATCTTCTACCGATGTTAGAAAGAAAATGTGGGAACCGGCTCCAACAGCAGCAAACTTCCCACTTCCAACAACAGGTTTCCAGAGAGTTGCTTTTATGAGTAGAAAATTTGCCGTTAAAGTTGTTGGACAACCAACTTTGGGGGATGTTCCGTTAATGAGGTCGTCTGAAATGTTTTTAACATTAGCTGAGGCCTATGCTAAAACTGGAAGTGACGTAAATGCAAGAAATGCCTTGTTTACTTTAGTTAAAATGAGAGATCCTAACGCTGTTATATCGACAAATAATGGACAAGCTTTAACTGAAGAAATTTTACTCGACAGAAGAGTTGAATTGTGGGGAGAGGGTTTTAGATGGTTAGATCTAAAGAGATTAAATTTACCTTTAGACAGAACACCAGCAGCATTTCCGAATTTTGAACCCTTAACAATGTCAGGTACTGTAAGTATTCCGGCTGGAGATGTTAAATGGCAGTTTTTAATACCAAGAGCTGAAATAGAAGCTAATAAAAGCTTAGTTGGACAACAAAATCCATAATTAAACTTTTATACTATTCTTAAAAAGGCTGTCTGAAAGGGCAGTCTTTTTTGTAAAATGGTTTTTCTAAACAATTTTAAGATTACCCATCATTCTGTCTTTTTCTTGCCTGGAATAATATTGAAGATTACATTTGAACTTCTATTCAAAAAGTTTAGAATAACGTAAACAGTCTTCTCTTTTAAAAAACAATTGCATTGGTACGCAGCCGATTCCTGCTATAGGTTCATTTAATAGTATATTTATTTTCGAATAAAATTTATTTTTATGCTTAAGAAAACCTTACTCTATTTTTCAATTGGATCTACCCTTTTAACAACTTTATCATACGCAAAAGATGATGTAAGTTATAGAACCCCGCCTAAGGAAATCTCCGATCTCTTACTTGCAAAACCGACACCATCTATCAGTATGGATGGGAAAGCCGAGTTTGAAATATTGCTTTAATCCCATTAGCCGAATTGATGAAAACTATATCAGAAACCGATCTCATAATTAATGAAGACGGTAGCGTTTACCATCTTAACTTGTTGCCTGAGGATATTGCAGATACAGTTATCACAGTAGGCGATCCCGACCGGGTTGGCGATGTCAGCAAGTATTTTGACCGCATTGAATTGCGCAAAGGTAAGCGTGAATTTATAACGCATACAGGATATTTAGGAGCAAGAAGGATAACTGTCATTTCAACGGGTATTGGAACGGACAATGTGGATATCGTTATGAACGAACTCGATGCGTTAGTTAACATTAATTTTGAAACCCGATTAGCCAACACCACGCTGAAAAGCCTTGATATTATACGTATTGGAACGTCAGGAGCAATTCAAAATGATATCCCGATGGATTCAATCCTGGTTTCGGAATTTGGCCTCGGCCTGGATGCCTTGATGAATTATTATGTACATGATATTTCTGGTGATGAACATCAATTACTCGATTCTCTAAAATCGCATTTTCAGCATATTAAAGGAATTTCACCCTACCTAACTGCTGCTGATAATACCCTTTTGGATGTCGTTGGAAAAAATATGCAACGAGGCATTACACTCACAGCTCCGGGATTTTACGCGCCGCAGGGACGTGAAGTCAGGGCGAAAAAGGCTGTTCCTAATCTGGTTGAACTCTTTGGTTCATTCAAATCAGGAAATTACAGGATAACTAACCTTGAGATGGAAACTGCGGGAATTTATGCCTTAGCTAAAGCTTTAGGGCACAAAGCATTATCTGTAAATGCCATACTAGCCAGTCGAACAACGTTCCAATTTTCAGCTAATCCCGCCAAAACTGTTGATAATGCTATACAAGTTGTACTAAGCAGGTTGAATTAGTATGCGCTTAAAGTTCTTTTATAAGTTGATGAAACAGCTGCAATGCCTCAAGCTTTTTCGCGTCGAGCGTATAGTCTATTTTGTTGATTAAATAATCGCTGAAATCAAAATTCGCTTTCGACGCAATATTTTCAATAATCTCCTTGCGATGATCTAAGCCATATTTCAGCGCTGAATTAAACTCTAAAAGAAAACTGTCCGGAATTTCTTTATTGGCTGCCCAAATAGCGAATACAAAAGGTAAACCATTAAATTTCTGCCATTCCTCCGCCAGATCATATCTGTAGGAGTACAAACTCTTTTTTCCAAACGTGCGATCCCCGATCTGAACAAATGCATCTGCGGATTTATCAGCAACTACTTCAGGCCTTAAGTTCCAATAGTTCTTTAACAAGATCCGGGCAAGGTTATTTGAGGTTCGCGACTGTTCGTCCAGCCTGATTGTGCGTATTTCTTCTATCGGTATATCACTAAAAATGAAAACCGAATCAACCGGACCGTTGGCGCCAATGCAGTAGTTTGAAACGATTTTATAATCAGGAAGTTCTAACAATGCAGCTACAGGTACTAATCCTATATCTACTTGATTGTTAATTAGTTTATATGCGCAATCTGAAGGAATATCTAATGATAGATCAATCTGATCTAAAATCCGGGAATGCATTAATCCATACACAAAGGGTTTACTATTTGTGTAGGAAACCGCAGATACCTTTATTTTATTCAAAACTAATCGGGAGAAAGGTTAAGTGATCGGTGTCATTAAAAGAAACGATATGGAATTCCGACCCATTATATTCAACTTTGTAAAGAGTGGTGTTGGCATGGGGAAACGAATCCATCTGCGTCAAGGGTTTGTTTGTTAACAAACAAAGGAATAATCGCAAGGCGCGACCATGCATGCAAATCAAAATATTTTGGTCGTTATTATCTTCAATTAGTTTTTCAAGTACCGCTAACTGACGTTCTTTGACCTCCAAAGGGCTTTCTCCGCGCTCGAATTTTTGATTCAATTCGCCAGAATTCCATTTAGCAAGGATGTTAATGAACTCGTTTTTTATAAAATCGTTACTTTCTAAACCCTCATAGATTCCCCAACCTAGCTCGTCGAGGCCCGGGAACTGGATCCAGGGAATATCTTTATCAATAAATTTTTTAATTGTTTGATGCGTTCGCTTTAGCGTCGAAGTATAAATTTTATCAAAGGGGATGTCTCTGTAAATCCGATAAAAAGCCTCTGCCTGATCCCACCCTCTACCGTTGAGATCGGTGTCCATGCCACGACCTTGTACTACTCCTCTTTTGTTGAGGTCCGTTTCTCCGTGTCGGATAATGTATAATGTTTTCTTCAATTCAGAACAGGCAATTTATAAAACTTAGGTTTTTCCTCTTCGGGGAATTTATAATTCTGGTAATCAGTAATTACGTTGTATAGGGTATCACGTTCAAGGGGGTGCCTTCCCACATCCTTTATTAAGTCGACTAATTCCCTGGTGGACATAGCAGGATGTTGTTCTTCCGCTCCAGCCATTGAATATATTTTTGTTGTATCGTCTAAAGTACCATCGATATCATCAACACCGAAATTCAGCGACAATTGCGCAGTACTCCTGCTGATCATTGCCCAATAAGCTTTTATATGATCGAAGTTATCCAGGTAAATACGTGAAACGGCATAATTTCTTAGATCTTCTATTACCGAAACCTCCGGTACATGCGACATTTGATTATCCTGATTCCGAAACTTTAATGGAATAAACGTCTGGAAACCACCTGTCTTGTCCTGCAGGGTCCTAAGTCGTTCCATATGGTCGACCCGGTGCCAATATTGTTCAATGTGCCCATATAGCATCGTTGCGTTAGACTTCATGCCTAATTTATGCCATTCTTCGTGTATTTCAAGCCATTGATCGCCGGTACATTTATCTTTCGCAATCTGAACTCGTATTTCGGGATGAAATATTTCTGCCCCGCCGCCAGGGATAGAGTCGAGACCTGAATCTTTCATTAGTTTCATGCCCGTGGCATAATCTAACTTTGCCTTTTTAAAAATATAATGATATTCTACAGGGGTTAAAGCCTTTATATGTAATTCAGGCCGATGTCTTTGAATAGCTTTGAATAATTCGGAATAGAATGTCACATCATATTGAGGAAGAACACCACCTACAATATGAACTTCAGTTACTGGCTGATCATCATATCTTTTTACAATATCCAGCATATCCTGCATGGTGTACTCCCAGCCCTCGGAACGTTCTTTAATAAGTACAGAATAGGAACAAAACTTGCAGTCGTACACGCAAAGATTTGTAGGCTCGATATGGAAATTACGATTAAAATAAGTCTTAGCTCCATGTCGCTTTTCCCGGATGAAATTCGCTAAAACACCCAGAAATCCCAGATCAGCTTTCTCAAATAACAAAACACCATCGTCAAAAGAAATACGCTCTCCAGATTTTACTTTTTCGGCAACAGACCTAAGATCCGCAGGTAGATTTTTATCAGATAAAAGAATATTAAAACTTAATTCAGAGTTCATTCAGAGTTCTTTGCACAAAAATACGATATGTGTGCTTATCCAGTATCATTTCCTTGTAAAAGCATGTAATAATATGCCTTGAATAGTTCAACAGATATTGATTTGAATGGAGAGAGAGGAAAGTTGAAAGTGGAATTGTAAATTGAGCCCCTGTTAGAATAGAATCTTGCCTGCTTATCAGGATAGTAAATGGCCTGATTTACCTAAATAAATCCATAATGAAGATTGAAACTATAGCCATACACGCAGGCAACAAAATTGACGAACATTCCAAAGCTGTTATCCAGTCTATCGCTTTATCGACCACATTTCAACGAGCAGACGATGGTAGCTATCCGCAAGGGTATGTCTATTCGAGAATGGACAACCCAAATAGAAGATCTCTGGAAAACGTCATAGCAAAGCTGGAAGGTGGACAAGATGCATGCGCGTTCTCATCAGGAAATGCTGCAGCCGGAGCCCTCTTTCAATCACTAGGTCCGGGTGCACATATTATTGCCCCGGACGACATGTACCATGGTCTACGTAACCAAATTCTTCAGGTATTCGACGGCATTTTGGAAGTCGACTTTGTGGATATGACTGATTTGCAAGCAGTCAGGGAGGTCATACGACCAATAACGCGACTGATTTGGATTGAGACACCTTCTAACCCTCTCTTGAAAATCTGCGATCTTAGAGCTCTTGTAAAACTAGCTCAGGATAATAATATCAAGGTTGCATGTGATAATACATTCAGCACACCTATTTTTCAGCAACCACTGTCTTTGGGTTGTGATTTTGTAATGCATTCAACTACTAAATACCTCAGCGGCCATAGCGACGTTCTGGGCGGTGTGTTGGTAACATCAATAAAAGACTCTGCCTGGGAAAAGATCAGGGCCATACAGGTACTTGGGGGGGCAGTCCCATCCCCTTTCGATTGTTATATGACCGTGAGAGGAATAAAAACCTTGCCTTACAGGATGCGGGGGCATTACCAGAATGCCATCCTGCTTGCGGACTTCCTGGATAAAAGCCCATACGTTGATAAGGTTTTCTACCCCGGCCTGGAGGCTCATCCGGGTCATGAAATTGCTAAGCAACAAATGAGTTCATTCGGTGGCATGCTTTCCTTTTTAGTTAAAGGCGGCGCCAACGAGGCGATAAAGGTCCTTAAAAATCTAAATATATTTACTCAGGCAACCAGTTTAGGAGGTGTTGAAAGCCTTGTTGAACATCGTGCTTCAGTTGAAGGACCAGCAACCCAAACTCCACAAAATTTAATCCGGGTGTCAGTTGGAATCGAAAATATCACAGATCTAATAGAGGATCTTGAAAATGCCTTTAAGTCAATTGACTGATATTCAGGAAGGTAAGAAAAACTAAAAATTTAATTTGGTTTCAATATAACTTAACACATATATTTGAAATAATATTTGGTAGAAATACCAATCTGTCTTCAATAAGCTCTGGTTTATTGATTTATACAGAAGTGGCGAGAGATCAGGCTCTTTGACCCACTGACAACCCCCCGATCATTCGGGGAAGGTGCCAATTCCTGTCCCGAAGGGGAAATATAAATTTATAATGATGAAAAGAGAAAGCATTACAGTTCCTGTATTTTCCAAACCAGAAGAAACTAATTTCAAGTCGAATCAGCAATATCCTATTGGGTTTAATTGTTGCTCACGAATGCAATAGACCTGTTGTCTTAAAGATCCTTTAAGGTAACAACCTTTCCGATCCAATATGCACCAGGTCACGGATATTCTTATGAACAATTCAAAAAAAAATAAGCTATGTCAACACAAAATTTAAAATTCGAAACGTTACAATTACATGCTGGACAGGAAGTTGATCCCACAACTGGGTCTCGTGCAGTCCCTATTTATCAAACGACTTCTTTTGTATTCAATAATTCAGAGCATGGGGCGAACCTCTTTGCGTTGAAGGAGTTCGGGAATATTTACACCCGGATAATGAATCCTACAACTGATGTTTTTGAAAAGCGTGTGGCGGCATTGGAAGGTGGCGTTGCAGCCCTGGCAGTAGCCTCCGGACAAGCGGCACAATTTTTAGCACTAACAAACATTTTACAATTAGGGGATAATTTTGTTACTTCTTCGTTTCTTTATGGCGGATCATACAATCAATTTAAAGTGTCGTTCAAAAGGCTGGGAATTGATGCGCGTTTTGCGAACGGAGATGATCCAGCAAGTATTGAGGCTCTTATAGATGATAAAACAAAAGCAATTTATCTTGAAACAATTGGAAATCCAAGCTTCAGCGTTCCCGATTTTGAGAAAATCTCTGCAATAGCAAAAAGTCACGACCTTCCATTAATTGTTGACAATACATTTGGTGCAGCAGGTTACCTTTTCCGTCCTCTTGAACATGGTGCAAATATAGTTGTAGAATCTGCTACTAAATGGATTGGCGGTCACGGAACCACTATAGGGGGAGTAATTGTTGATGGTGGAAATTACAATTGGGGTAATGGAAAATTCCCTCAATTTTCTGAACCTTCTGAGGGTTACCACGGACTTATTTTCAGCGACGTATTCGGAATTGGAGGACCTTTTGGAAATATCCAGTTCATTATCCGTGCGCGTGTAGAAGGTTTGCGTGATTTTGGCCCTTCACAATCACCATTTAACTCCTTTTTGTTGATACAAGGATTAGAAACCTTATCTCTACGCGTACAACGCCATGTTGAAAATGCACTGGATTTGGCTAAGTGGCTTGAAGCTCACCCCCAGGTAGAAAAAGTTGAATACCCGGGATTGACCAGTAGCCCTAGTCACGAAAGGGCGAAGAAATATCTTAAGAATGGGTTCGGTGCAGTCCTTTCATTTGAAGTTAAGGGCGGAAAAGAAGCAGCCACGAAATTTGTGGATAATCTTAAGCTGATTAGTCACCTGGCGAATGTTGGAGATACAAAAACCTTAATTATCCAGCCATCAGCAACAACACATCAGCAACTTTCTGATCAAGAGCAGGCCGCTGCCGGTGTAAAAGCATCGTCACTACGTATTTCAGTGGGAATAGAACATATTGATGATATAAAGTCTGATCTGGCGCAAGCATTTGCTGCCATAAAGTAGGTAGAACTACGAAACAAGCGAGTCTAAAATTACATGAACCCTGAATATTTATATAGACATAAAAAAGTCTTCAAGCTTGAAAGCGGTAAAAAAATAAATAACCTGCAGATTGCTTATCATACTTTTGGAGCTCTGAACGCTAAGAAAGATAACGTTATTTGGGCATGCCACGCCCTTACAGCCAATTCTCATGTTTTTGACTGGTGGAAAGGGCTTTTTGGGGATAATTGCTTGTTCAATCCGAAAGAACACTTTATAATATGCGCAAATGTTTTGGGATCTCATTACGGGACGACCAGCCCAACTCATATTAATGAAATAACTGGCCTTCCCTATTATCTTTCATTCCCGGAATTTACTGTAAGGGATATCTCCGCCGCCCATCAGATACTGGCCGACCATCTTGGTTTACCTGAAATCGGACTGTTGATCGGAGGCTCTCTTGGTGGCCAACAAGCAATGGAATGGGCGATTCTTGAGCCTAAACGCATAAAAAAGTTAGTGCTCATAGCTACCAATGCACAACATTCGGCTTGGGGTGTAGCTTTTAATGAGAGCCAGAGACTGGCAATCACAACGGACAGAACTTTTTATTCTCAATCTCTGAATGGTGGAAATAAAGGATTAAAAGTTGCCCGAAGCATAGCCTTACTCTCCTATAGAAGCTATGATACCTACGGTGCAACACAACTTGAAGTCGGAAATGAAAAGACCAGGGATTTCAAAGCTTCGTCCTATCAAAATTATCAGGGAGAGAAATTGGTTAATCGCTTCAATGCTTATAGTTACTGGTATCTTACAAAGGCAATGGACAGCCATAATGTCGGTCGCGGAAGGGTGTCAATTGTTAATGCATTGCGGCAGATTCAAGCTAAGACGCTTGTTATAGGCATTGTCAATGATGTCTTGTTTCCCATGGCTGAGCAGCAGTTTCTTGCCCAGAGTATCCCGGAAGCTAATTTTGTCGAATTAAATTCCTTTTACGGACACGATGGCTTCCTTATAGAAACCGAAATGCTTACAAAAGAGATCGGAACATTTATAAACATTGCTGAAACTGAAAATCAAGTGATCAGCTTACATAAAATTGCATAGATGAGTAAAAGACTAACGATTGGCTTATTTGGGTTTGGCGTTGTAGGACAAGGCTTGCATGATATCATTAGCACCAAGGATCTGAATATTGAAATCAGAAAAATTGTGATAAAGGATCCCTCAAAATCAAGAAGTCTTCCTGAGAATTTATTCTCTACAGATGCTTCAGAAATCTTAAACAATTCCGAAATCAATACAGTAGTTGAGTTAATCAACGATGCAGATGCTGCTTTCAGAATTACATCTTCTGCATTGAAAAGTGGTAAAAATGTTGTTTCGGCAAATAAAAAGATGATCGCTGAACATCTTGAAGAACTTGTGGCCATCCAGCAAGAATATGGAACTTCCCTGTTATATGAAGGTGCCGTTTGCGGCAGTATTCCAATAATTAGAAATTTGGAAGAATATTACGACAATGAGCTGTTACATTCAATCAGTGGAATATTTAACGGATCGTCAAATTTTATTCTGTCTAAAATAGCAAATGAAGGTCTTGAATATAACGACGCACTAAAACAAGCTCAGGATCTTGGCTTCGCTGAAACCGATCCTTTACTGGACGTAGGAGGTTATGATGCAAAATTTAAACTTTTAATCGCTGCCGCTCATGCTTATGGAGCCTTTGTGAAACCAGACGACATACTAAACGTTGGAATTCAGAACTTTTCCATTGCCGATCTGCACTTCGCGAGGGAGCATAATCTCAAAATTAAGCTTGTTCCAACAGCGAAAAAACTGAATGATCAAGAGATTGCATTATATGTAACTCCGCGTCTGGTTCCAAAAAGCGATTTTTTATACAACGTGGAAAATGAATATAATGCGGTATCGGTTAAAGCCGCATTTGCCGATCAGCAGTTGTTTTATGGTAAAGGTGCAGGCGGTTATCCCACCGGATCGGCTGTACTTTCTGATATTGCAGCCCTGCGTTATGATTATCGCTATGAATACAAAAAATATCACAGTGACTCAGAGCTGAAACTGCAAAACGATTATGTGCTACCTGTTTATATCAGGTATAAAAGCGACGAACTAATCGAAAAGCTCAATTTCGATTTTATCGCTGAGCAGCATAAAAGCATTGAATCAAAATATATACTGGGCGGAATAAAAATTTCTGAGTTAATCGCTAAGAAAGGAATCATTGAGAATGACGGTGCCTTTATTGCTCAGGCAGCCGCCCTCAGCGGAAAGTTTGAAGACGTTAACCGGTTAAAATTTGAAACAGCTGAGACTACTTTTTAAGGTGTGGCTTAATTGCTTTTTGCCATATCGCGTAGCCAGCTTCGTTTATATGTAGTTTGTCTGCTTTGAAAATATCCGGCATGGGCGTTCCGTCGGCAAGCAACATTTTTGAATACACATCCACGTAACCGGTTTTGCGATTATCATTCAGATAATGTTTAATCATCGCATTAGCCTTTACCATCTCAGGCAAATATTTCAAGCGACTGGGGCTAGGCTTTATTGAAACAAACAAGATGTGAGCCTTTGGCAGGTCTTTTCGTATGATCTCAAATAAGGTTGTAAACCGATTAAATACAATTTCTGCATTCACACCGTCTGCCGTAAAATCGTTCTCACCACAATAAACTACTACCTGCCTGGGTTTGTATGGGATAATAATGTCTGAAGCATATCTGATCGCATCAGGCAAACTGGATCCTCCAAAGCCGCGGTTGATAATCGAGTACCCAGGAAAGTACTCCTGAACATTTGTCCACATTCTGAAGGATGAACTGCCGACGAATAGAATTGCATTATTGGGCGGACGATTAACAATATCCTGTTTTTTAAAGGCTTCAATTTCACTGAAGAAAGGCGGTGTATCCTGAGCCAAACCTGTAAAGCTCAAACATTGAAGACACAAAAAACAGACGAAAAATCTTTGGATGTATTTCATTCAATATCCTATAAACCAATTTTCATTCAAAATTAAATTACCCGGTTAATATCCCATGCTTCCAAATAGTCTGCAACCTTCCTCACAAAAGACCCTCCTAAAGCACCATCCACGACCCTGTGATCGTAAGAAAGGGAAAGGAACATCATGTGTCTGATGGCAATTACATCACCGTATTCGGTTTCTATAACAGCCGGCTTTTTCTTGATTGCCCCTACAGCCATAATTGCCGCCTGCGGCTGGTTTATTATTGGGGTTCCCATGACGTTTCCAAACGTTCCTACATTAGTTAATGTAAAAGTTCCACCGGATGTGTCATCTGGTTTTAATTGGGATTTCCGGGCACGATTGGCGAGATCATTCACTGCTTTCGTCAAGCCAACCAGATTTAACTGATCCGCATTTTTAATAACAGGTACAATCAAATTGCCGGAAGGGAGCGCTGCAGCCATTCCAATATTTATGTCGCGTTTTTTTATAATCTGCGTTCCACGAACTGAAACATTAATCATTGGAAGATCTTTGATCGCCTTGGCAACCGCTTCCATGAAAATTGGTGTAAAAGTTATCTTTTCGCCTTCTCTCTTTTCAAACTCACCCTTCACCCTGTCTCTCCACTGAACGATATTTGTTACGTCAGCTTCAACAAAAGATGTTACGTGCGGCGAAGTTTGTTTACTCATTACCATATGCTCTGCAATGAGCTTCCGCATACGGTCCATTTCAATTATCTCGTCGCCTGCAGATAAAGAGACAGCGGGTTGAACCTTGGTTTCCGGAACTGCACGCTGCATCTCAGGCTCTGGCTGATCTCGTCCTGAATCTGGAAGATTATGTGCCACTGAGTCTGGCTCAGAATCTTTTGAACTTTTCTGTTTAATATAATCCAGAACATCTTGTTTAGTAACCCGACCTTCAGAACCAGTTCCTTTTATTAAATCCAACTCTGACATTTGAATACCCTCTTCGGCAGCCATGCTTTTTACCAATGGAGAGTAGAACCTGCTGGCATTAGTTGCATTCTGATTGGCTAACTGGCCAACTTGATCTGTATCATTTTGTTGGCCTTCAATTACTTGTTCGGATCTGCTTATTTGTGATGTTTGCTCGATCCTGGTATCGCTTTGTGCACCTACCGGCTCCTTAATTATTTCTAAAACGTCGTTACCACCCCCGGTTTCAATTATCGCAATTGGAGCCCCTACCTGCACCACGTCATCTACTCCGAATAGTTTTTCTATAAGCTTGCCGGCTACCGGTGAAGGTACATCTGAATCGACTTTATCAGTGGCTATTTCCAGAACAGACTCATCTATGTCTATCAAATCGCCGGGTTGCTTCATCCACTTGATGATAGTAGCTTCTGCTACACTTTCACCCATTTTAGGAAGCACTAATTCGTATCGGGCCATATTGGGTTTTGAATTTATTTGTCTGATTACAAAACTAAGCTTTTTCGGCCATGTTCATTACGCTTGTTCTTCTTTCAGCAATTTATGGAGTAGAACAAGAGCATTGATCGCAGATCTTTCGATATTCTGAGCTCGTTTGTTCCCGAACTGAAATCTTCTGGAAATAGTATTCCTTTTACCAGCAATTGCTACCCAGACCGTTCCCACAGGTTTGTCGTCCGTTCCGCCTTCAGGCCCGGCTATACCACTTATAGAGATAGCATAATCTGACTTAAAGTTCGTTTTGGCACCATTTGCCATTTCCACAACAGTTTCTTCGCTCACTGCACCGAACTCATGAAGTGTTTCTTCAGATACAGATAGCATTATACTTTTCAGATTGTTGGAATAGGAAACCGCTCCGCCCAGGAAAACCTTGCTGCTGCCAGCATGCTGTGTCAGAAGATGGGAAATATACCCTCCTGTGCAGCTTTCCGCAGTAGATAAAGTGAGCCCCTGGGATCCCATAAGATCCAAAATTGCTTTTTCAAGAGGTATATCAGCTTCAATTATTACAAATTCACTGATCAGTTCGATAATTTTGGACGCGTAGACTGAAATTTCATCTCGTAATGTGTTGGCGTCGGACCCTCGCCCACTCAGCCGCAGCCTCACTATTCCCAGTTTCGGAAGATATGCAAGCCCTATGTGCGAAGGCAGAGAATCTTCTATTATGGAGATCCGGTCTGCGAGCTGGGACTCTCCTACACCGGCGGTCAAAATTGTATGATGAACTATTGATGGCAATTTAAAAGACTCCTTGATCCTGGGTATTACCAGTTCTTCCATCAGGTACATCATCTCAAAAGGTACACCAGGCATAGAAACATAAATCTTATTGCCACTTTCAATCCACATTCCGGGTGCAGTGCCATTCAAATTTAATAATGTTGTGCAGTTCTCAAGAACTTCAGCCTGCCGGAGGTTAGTTTCGAGCATAGGAGATTTGTACTTGGAAAAAATGTTTTTCACATTTTCAAGTGCATCATTATCTGTTCGTAATCCCACATTGAAGTATTCTGCAAGTGTTCTTTTAGTTATATCATCTTTTGTTGGTCCCAGGCCACCGGTGATAAGAATAATATCGACACGCCCGGCTGCCTCCTTCAAAGCATTCAATATATGCTGCTTCTCATCAGACACCGAGGTGATCTGTTTGACTTTTATTCCAGCCAGATTTAGCTTTTGAGCCATCCAGGCGGAATTTGTGTCTACGATTTGACCAATGAGGATCTCGTCACCAATTGTAATTAATTCGGCTAGCATAAATTAAAAATTATTATAAAAATCGCGACGTTTACTTAGTTTAAGATCCTGAAGAATAGACGCTTTTACACGGAGATCTACACTATAAAACTTATAAGTTCCAATAGGCGACCATCTGAAAGAAAGGTCCCAGCAATGAAGATCTCTATATATTGAAAAAGAGGTAAGACTCAGGTCTTTACGCTGGAAATCGTATCCCGATGTATACTGAACTTTCCATTTGGGTGTAACATTAAAGTCTCCAAAAAAGTTAAGCGTATTCGTGATAACTGACTTTAAACCATTTTTAGAATAATTGAAACTATAGGAAGCGCTTATATTCCAGGGCACCTTAAAGTCGACAAAGGCATTGGGATCCCTGCTAATTGCATTTAACTCATCACGTTGTTGAAGCGATAGATTTTGCTTTCCGGCCTCGATTTTATTAATAGCCTCGTTTCGCTTTTTCAGCGCAGTAGAATTTAGGCTAAAGTCGGTGTTCAGACCAAAACTTGTTAGCCTGGCAAGAGATCCATCATTAATAGTAAACTTATCAAGCCTGTTACCGTCACCGTCAAGTCGATAAGGATCAAGGGTGCCATAAAAGTTAATACCCATTTTTTCTTTAAACAGAGCAGTACGTCCGGAAAATCCAATGGTCGATAATTTGAATGATTCAGCAGCAAAGTTATATGCACCCGAAAAATTGAGGCTTTGAAGAATAGGAATATTTAT
>NZ_JBKJUM010000149.1:0-37654 GCF_046590655.1 Daejeonella sp. | reverse complement strand
AAGGCCAGGTTATTCGCATTAGTGGTTGAATATGTAAAATTTGCAAATGTCAGAGGCGAGTTTATCAAAGCAGGGCTGTCACCATTTGGTACAAACGTGATAACGCCTATTTCTGTGGTAAGTTTCCAGTTCACATTCGACTGGACAAGGAGATTAATAGGGGAGGTTTCAAGACCATTTTCCAGTTCGTTTGCATTAGTGAAGGACGGCAAGGTCAGAGTAGAGGTGCTGGATAGTATGAGGGTTGGGTCGATTGTAGTTGAATACTGATTTGAATAGATCGTCTGATTAACATTCCGGTTGCCCTGAGCAGCTGCCTGGAACACCCCAAAATATAAGATTATGCTCAAAAATAAATAATGTGCTTTTTTCATAATATGGTCTATTGTGGACTGATCGTATAAATAATCGGTATAGTGTATGCTGCTGGATTGACGGAAAAACCCGGAGTGATTTTGAATTTTATACCAAATTTTCTTTCAGATCCCGATTTGGTTCCTGTAAGTACTGTAACCAGAGAAGAGGAAAAAACTACAGGTGGATTATAAGTATTATTTTGATTCGGAGATAAAATATAACTGAAATTGTTAAAAGTTAAAGGGTTTGTAATGGTTTGTGGACCATTTGGAATAGGAGTTGAAACAATAGTTCCTATTTCCGTATCCACTTTCCAGTCATTATTAGCTTTAATTTTGAATCTTACTACCGAAGTTTCCAATCCGTTTGTTAAATCACTTCCACTGGAGAATGAAGGCACTGTGATTGCTCCAGATTCGAGTTCAATATCGACGAATACAGGAATGCCAGCATTCATTTGTGCCTGAGCAAAGCAAAGCACTGTCACTAGGATCGTAACTGTTGCCAGAAGCTTCTTTATGCTGTAAGCTAGATTCAAATTTTATTTATTATTGTGCGCTTAAAGTATAAATGAGAGGAATGACGTAGGTCGCCGGATCTACTTCAAACCCCGGAATGATTTTGAATTTCAAATTGAACGTATTACCAGCCTTTTGAATATTACCTTGAAAACCGGTTTTAACATGCACCACCGGTCCCGGAAAAGGGGTCATGCTACTGTAAATCTCATTATCCGCAGCAGTTGTGTAATATTTAATATGATTATAGGTTAATGGTGATGTGATTGACGCCGGGCCGGCGCCTCCTGCCAGAGGATTGGATGTAATAGTTCCGATTTCAGTAGCCAATTTCCAGTCTTTATTCGATTTAATAGTAAAGCGGACCGTGGATGTCTCCAGCCCTCCCTCTAATTCAGATTGGGTGATGAACGGCGCTATAGTTATCGCACCCGTTGTAACAGTCAGGCCCATAGAGCCCAGAATGTTTGATGATCCGGATTTGTTGATAATGTTGCCTTGTTGGGCATTGGCAACATTCGCGAACATGACTATCGACAGAAATATTATCAGACTTTTCATACTGTTGAGTCTCCACCCGCTAAAAGTTTAGTGGGTTTGTTGGGTTTAAACAAAAAAAGTGAGGTTTAAATAACCCCACTTTTCTGGATAACGTTAAAGATCGGATTATGAAGCTTATTGTGCGCTAATTGTATTAACCACGGTTACTGCATAAGTACCTGGATCAACATCAAAACCAGGAATCACTTTGTATTGTAATGTGAATGTGTTACCAGAAACAGCAGGAGCGCCTCTACTTCCAGTTTTTGCTTCAACAGCGGTGGTGGTAGTCGGAGTCGCGTTAGCGAAAGGGTTCCAGCCGGTTACTGTACCACTGGCACCATTTATAACTCCCCAGGAAATATTTAATGGTTGGAGAGGAGCGGTAATGGTTGCAGGACCTCCGCCTATTGCGGTTCCTACGACGTTGGAGATAGATGTCATTAATTTCCATAACCTGTTAGATTTAACAGCGAAAGTGACCGGTGCGGTAACAAGACCAGCTTCGATCTCAGCATCTGTCGTAAAAGCAGCGAGTGTAGGAGTTCCCGATACAGTGGAATTAACTACCGAATTAATTGTGGCGCTAAAGTTTTGCGCTCGAGCCATAAAGCTCATAACCGTTATCAACGATAACGTGATTAGACATTTTTTCATGAGGCGTAGGTTTTTGTAATTACGAATGATGCAAAACTAATGCCACCCAACTGATTGTGCATCAACGTTATAAATTAGATGGTTTTACTTTGATTGAATAATGATTTGATATTAATAGTGTAGATTATGTTCTACAACTCGGGTAAATTTGGGGAAAATATTGCCGAAGTGAGATAATATTTACAATGCGGTTAAGGTGTAAACCAGTGTAATGAAGTAATACCCTTCGTTATAGTTAAAACCTGGGGTAAATTTAATGTCTGCTTTAAAATCATTACCCGGCGTAAAATTTCCACCTCTGTTTCCGGTAAATAAACGCACGTCGCTATATGCCAGAGGTATGTATTCTCCGCTTGTAGTCTTTTTAATTTCTAACACAGAAGGCGGCATATCCTGACTTGCATAAGTGCCGCTCCCACTGAAGTAAGGCGTAAGAGATTTTACGCTGAGAGTCCATGGGCGGGTTGCTTTGATCCTGAACCTTGCGAACTGGTTTTTAATTACTCCATTTTCGATATCATCAGAAGTAATAAATTTAAATGATATTTCTGTTTTAGGATCCATTTCAAATTCCAATGCCGGACTTAGATTAAGCCTAACCTGCGTATTTTCAAAATCTTCCTTATTCTTTTGAGCAAAAACAAGGTCAGAGCTGCATAAAAATACCATCAGTAAAAATAAAGAGGAGCATCTCATGTCAGTCGCTTGTTAAGGTAAACAGGATGTTAACTACATAGCTTCCGGGGTCATAGTCGAAATATAAAGGAGCAACTATGAAATCCAGGTAATATATTTCACCATCCTTATCATTCCTGTCAACAGAAATTAAATGTTGATCGTTAGTTGCAGATAACGGTATTAAGGGTATAGTATTATGTATTCGTATTGAAAATTTTTCTGCCGGAATGCTCTGCCCGCTACTTGTTTTTATAGGACCGTCAGATCTGAAATCAATTTGATAATTCTTCTTTTTTGCGTCTATATTTAAGCGGATCGCATTATTAGCAACCTTTTGATTTTCATAATCGCTAATGGTGGTATAATTAAAATCGGGAGCCGTCCCTATAATATCGAGGCTCATTTTTTGGGCTTTAGTATCAGCAGCCACAAAAGAAAACAGTAGGCACAGAAGAATTTTTTTCATGACCGAGTTTCTAACTTGTAAAAATAACGCAATTTTATTCGATTTTGTAATTTTTTTACTCTATTTGTATTATGACAAAATTGATTTGTTTACGATTGTTGTTAGCTATTGTATTTCTGCCATCGCTGCTTTTTGCACAGCAGATGAATGTCAATCCTTCAACTCTCACATACAATCTCGCTCCTGGGACTACTGAGACTAAGTTTGTAAGTGTAAGAAATATTACTACTAAACAGCATACTTTTCAGTTAACCCTGGCCGACTGGTATCGTGATTCGTTAGGAAATCACGTTTATCTAAAACCCGGGGCAATAAAGCAAACATGTGCGTCGTGGATTAAACTTGGGGTGAATGTGGTCGAATTGGCTCCGGATCAGGTTGTAGACATTCCTGTAACTTTAGAGGTTCCAGCTGATTTCAATGAAAAGGAGGGTATGCGCTGGGCTATGCTATTTATTCAAAATTACATTTCAGATGATTCTACGGTTCAGAAAACTGCAAGGATAACAACTACAATTCGTGAGATATTCCGGGTGGGACTTCATATTTATCAAACACCACCAACTATAACGGCCAAATCTGCACTTGCTGTGTCTTTAAATAAAGACAAAAAGAATGCTGATACTTATGTTTTTGAAATGAAGAACAATGGGCCTACTATGTTAAATTGTTACGTCCATATGGAACTTACTAATATTGAAAGTGGCAAAGAATTTAAACTAGAAGTTCAGGATTTTCCAGTCTTTCCCGGGGGGAAGCGGCTAGTCGATTTTAAATTACCCCCCACGCTGCCGAAGGGGAAATATTCTGCCCTTGCTATTTTGGATTACGGAGAGAATTCGCCACTCGAGGCTGTCGAGTCCACAATTGACATAAAATAACCTATAGCTCAAGCTTTCAGAACGCCAAGAACTACCAACGTTTCTTAAACAATTTCATTTGAAATAGGTTATTGTTTTATGACCGAATTGGAGTACGTACTTGAGGAAACCAGATTAAATTACTTTAGCGATTCCGCCCCGGGCATAACCCGCACCGTTCAAAAAGATGGTTATATTTTCAGCGATAGGAGTGGGAATACTATTGTTGATGAAAAGATTCTTGGCCGTATAAAAAAGCTTGCAATACCACCGGCATGGACCAGCGTTTGGATTGCGCCAAAAGCCAACGCTCATTTACAGGCTACAGGAATTGATCAAGCTGGAAGGAAGCAATATAAATATCATAACGACTGGATAAGCTATCGTAATGAAACCAAATATTTTAGATTGCTTGAATTCGGCAGAAAACTGCCTGAATTTAGAAAAAACATACAGAAAGATCTCCGCAGAAAACAGCTGGATGAACGCAAGGTCCTTGCTATCTCCGTAAATATGATGCAGAAAACGCTCATCAGAATCGGTAATGAAACATATAAACAACTATATGGATCATATGGCCTCACTACTCTCCGAGATAAACATGTAAAGATTAACGGGAATTCCCTGAAATTAAGTTTTAAAGGAAAAAAAGGTGTATATCACGAAATAGATATTTCAGATAAGATATTATCGAGGCTCGTAAAAAAATGTAAGGATATTCCAGGTCAGGAATTATTCCAGTATTATACACCTGATGGTGACAGAAAGTCAATCGACTCGGGGAAAGTGAACAATTATATCAAAGAGATTAGTTGCTGCGATTTTACTGCAAAGGATTTTCGAACGTGGGCCGGTACGATGCACACAATGAAACATCTAGCCGAATTTGAATACCCCGGTAATATCACTTTAAGGAAAAAAATTATTGTTGACGCAATTGACCAGGTTGCTGCCAAGCTAGGTAATACCCGGGCGATATGTAAAAAATCCTATGTTTTTCCTGCTCTTCTTGAAGAATACGAAAATGGGTCTCTTCAACCCTATCTTTCAAAATTGTCCAGGGCAACCGATTTTACAGGGGAGAAAGGACTAAATCATGATGAAAAAGTTTTACTTAGTTTTTTAAAGGCTCAAAAGAAAAAGCGTAGTCTATTAAAAAAGTAAGTCATGCAAACTTTTTTTTAGAAATATTCAATATCAGTTAGTCTTTCGGCGGCGATTTAATGGGGGTAACTGGCTGTTCGTCAATTTCCCTCCTCTTTGCAGGATCGGCAAAATTTGCATCTTCTCTGTTATATACCTTGTCTCGGCGTTTAACCACAGCTTCGTTATCGTCCTTAGGGTGTTCTACTTTTTTTTGCTCAGAATCCTGCGGTACTAATTTTTCCGATTTTTTGCTTTGATTGTTCATGATTTATAAACAAAGCTGGTGAAACAATGTTTCGCACCAATACCGTCAAACTTTTGATGCATCAGCAAGCAAACAAACAAAGTTGCTTAATTCGTCAGTCTTAACAATGAAATCAACCGATATTTTATCCAGCGCCTTTTGAGGCATGTATGATACCTTAGCGGTTTTCGGATCTTGTACTGCAATGATCCCCTGAAGTGTTTTCACAAGTTCCATTCCCTCTACTCCATCTGAACTCGCCCCGGATAGAAGCAATACTGCTAGCGCCCCTCTGTATGTCTCGGCTGCAGTCTGAAAAGTGACATCAATGCAGGGCCTTGAAAAATTGACCTTTTCAGAATAATCCAGAGATAGGGTGAAGTCATTTTCAACAAGAAGGTGATAATCAGCCGGTGCTATATAAATAAAGCCCTTCTTCAATGTTTCTTTCTCATTGGCTTCAATCACGGGATGTTTCGTTTTCGCAGCAAGTAAATGGACCAGCGCTGTATCAGTATTTTGTTTTCGATGGAGAACAATAATGATTGCAAAGGGCAAAATTTTTGGCAGTTTTGGAAATGCCTTTAAGATAACTTCCAGGCTCCCGGCCGACCCCCCGATAACCAATAACTCTACCGGAGTTTTGATTATACCTTGCGCCATATATTCTCTGTATTTAATTGTTTAAACTTGGAAGCAACAGAAGAAAAGCGGAGCGTCTCCTTAGTTCCTAACGCAAGGAAGCCTAGATTTTCAAGGCTTTGGTCGAACAGTGTAAAAACCTTTGCCTGAAGATCTTTATCAAAATAGATCAGAACATTGCGACACAAAATAAGCTGAAATAGATTAAAAGAATGATCAGAAACGAGATTGTGTGTTGAGAATATCATTTTTGATTTCAAACTGTCATCAAATTTTGCAACATGGTAATTTGCGGAGTAATAACTTGAAAAATCATTTTTTCCTCCTGAAAGAATGTAATTTTCTGAATATTGTTTCATCTGGCTTAAAGGGAATATGCCATTTCCTGCTTTTTCCAATACTTCAGGATTCAGATCAGTGGCATATATCAACGATTTATCCAAGAGGTTTAGCTCTTTTAAAACAATTGCAATCGAATATGCTTCTTCTCCGGTGGAGCAGCCCGCAAGCCAAATCCGGATAAACGGATAGGTACCAAGTTGTGGAAGGACCTTTTCACGAAGGGCATTGTAGAATGTAGGATCGCGGAACATCTCGGTGACATTTACCGTAATCTGTTCAACGAAACGTTTAATGTAGATCGAATCAGTTCTTAAATGATATCTGAATTCTGCGAAGCTTGGAAACTTGTCCAGGGCAAAAAGCCTATTAATCCTGCGTTTTATAGACGCTTTAGAATAATTTGTGAAATCATAGCCATAAAGCTCCAATACATCATTTAGCAGGATCTCAACTTCAATATCCTTAATCACACTTGCCAGCACGGATTTTATTCTAAATGTTTATTCAAAATACAGGTTAGCAGGTCGACATCAACCGGCTTGGAAGCATAGTCGTCGGCTCCCGCAGCGAGTGCCTTTTCTCTATCACCTATCATAGCCTGCGCTGTTACCGCAATAATGGGGATTGATCCAATTTTTTCATCGCTTCTTATCTCATCTATTGCTTCATATCCATCCATATCAGGCATCATCATATCCATCAGCACAATCCCTATCTCCGAATCATTATTTAACAGATTTATTCCTTCAACCGCACATGTAGCCGATATGCAATTAAAGCCCCTGGCTTTTAACACCGCTGTGAGAGCAAAAATATTCCGGCTGTCGTCGTCTATGATCAAAACTTTTTTCTTTAGAGCCATTCTAAGCAATATTGTGATATTCTAAAATTATTTTTTATCATATAGCCAGACTCTCAGAAGCGAGATCAGCTGATCAATGTCGACAGGTTTTGAGATATAATCTGATGCGCCGGCTTTTATACACTTCTCTCTATCACCCATCATCGCTTTTGCAGTAACAGCAAGTATGGGAAGTTGTTTATATTTTGGATTTCGTCTGATACGGCTAGTGGATTCATATCCGTCCATTTCAGGCATCATCATATCCATCAGCACGATATCAACCTGAGGGTTTTCGTCCAATATTTTAAGTGCATCTTTTCCATCAATTGCCGAGACGATCTGCATAAAGTGTTTTTCCAACGCCTTTGTAAGTGAAAAAATATTTCTCACGTCATCATCAGCAATAAGCACTGTTTTCCCTTTAAGTACTTCATCCATTCCGCCGAGGTTTTTTTTCCGCGTCGGATTAGACGTCTTTTTATTATCCTCAACAAGATGCAGAAACAAGCCTACCTCATCTAAAATGCGTTGGTATGAATGAGCAGTTTTGACGACAATAGAATCAGCATATTGCTTTATCTTATTTTCTTCCCCCTTCGAGAGGTTTTTGCCCGTGAAAATGATAATGGGCAAGTTTTCGAGTCCCGGACTGGATTTAACTATTTCCAGTGTTTCATAAGCATTTCGGTCGGGGATTCCCATGTCCAGAATGACGCAATCCACTTCTTTTTTATTAAGTAAAGTTATACCCTCGCTTATCGAACCACTTATCTCTGAGTTTATGCTAAAGTTGCTTAGAAAATAGCCAAGGGCTTTTGCGTGCTTAGGGTTCTCCTCAATGATCATCACCTTCTTAGGATGCCTGCTGAGTGCGTCTTCAAGCTTTTTGAAAATCTGATTCATATCATCAAGCGCAATTGGTTTGTTGATGAAATCTACTGCACCTTTTAAAAGACTTTCCTTCTTAACCTCCATTGAAGACATAATGTGGATCGGGATATGGCGTGTTGCAGGATTAGACTTCAACTCTTCCATTACTTCCCATCCATCCTTTACAGGAAGTTGTATATCCAGTAGGACTGCAATTGGCCTATACATTGCAGCCATTTCAATCCCCTGATCCCCGCGTACAGCAACAATACCTTTGTAATGATATTTTCTTGTGTAATCCAGAAGAGCTTTCGCGAAGACAATGTCATCTTCGATAATAAGAATGATTTTATCGTCCTCCATTAAATTGTTTCGGTCGTCCTCTATTTCAACCGGGACTACCGGGGAGCGGAATCGTACAGGATTTTTGGGCTGCACTTGTCCTTGTGCGTTTTCCTGCGATTCAGGCAGACCGATGAAATGGGTACTTGTCTTTGAAACAGGTATTAGTACTATAAATTCGCTTCCAACTCCTGGGGTGCTTACCAGCCTTATCTCACCTCCAAGTAGCTTAGCTAGTTCGCGGCTGATTGAAAGTCCCAGGCCAGTACCACCAAACTTTCTGCGGGTAGACCCATCGGCTTGCTGGAATGCCTCGAAAACTTGTTTTTGCTTGTCTTTGGGAATTCCAATGCCAGTATCCTTTACACTAAATTGTATTAGGTTGGAATTTTCAGAGTGTGAAACGTTTAGCGCTACTGATCCTTTGGAAGTAAATTTCAATGCATTTGATAGCAAATTTTTTAGGATTTGCTCCAGCCGTTGTTTATCTGTTACAATTTTTTCAGGCGCCAGTGGATCAATCATTAGTTGAAGATCTATACCTTTTTCTCTGGCCAAAGGATCGAACAGCGACCGAAGGTCACTATTTATTTCCTTTAAAGTCACAGATCTCAGTTCCAGATCCATTTTTCCGGATTCGATTTTAGAAAGATCCAGTATCTCATCGATCAGACTAAGAAGTCCTTGGCCGGCACTTTGTATAACTCCGGCATATTCCACCTGTTCTTTGTCCAGGTCTTTATTTTCAGACATGAGCCGGGAAAGGAGGAGGATTGAATTTAAAGGTGTGCGAAGCTCGTGAGACATATTAGCTAGAAACTCTGATTTATATTTTGTACTGAGTTCCAACTGTTCTGATTTCTGTTGTATATCAAGATTTCTTTCAATGATGATTTGATTTTTTTCTTCCAAAAGTCTGCTCCTCTCTTCCAATTCCTGATTGCTTTGAAGCAGCTCTTCCTGCTGAACGCGCAACTCTTCCTCTGACGCCTGAATTTTCTCAGTTTGAGTTTCAAGTTCTGTATTCAGGTTTTCAAGCTCATTATGTTGATTCTGCAATTCTTCAGCCTGAGCCTGCGTTTCTTCGAGTAGTTCCTGTTGTTTTTTACGGATTTGAGAGGTGTAAATTGCAATGCCAACATTGTTCACAATTGACGATATAAAGTCCATCATTGTGCTTGTTATTGAAGTGAGCGAACCTATCTCTAATACTCCAACTAATTTAAATTCGTAGAATATAGGAATTGCAGCAATGGAAGAAGGTTTCACATTGCCGGAAGCAAAGCTGATAATGAAATTGTCAGCCGAAATATCATTTATAAGTATAGGCTTGCCGCTGTGAGCACTCTGACCTGCGACACCTTCTCCCATCTTTATGAACTGCCTTATTGAGTTGTTATCAATAGCGAAACTTCCGGATAATTTTAGTCTGCCCTCTTCAACTAAATAAAAAGCAGCTACCTGGCTATTTGTAAACTCGGCAATAAATTGAATGGTATCATTAGTTAACTGATCGATGGTTTTTTCACCTACCATTATCTCGTTGAGGCCGGCAACGCCACTCTGCAGCCATTCTTTGTGATGCAACTGAGTAAAAGAGACATCAAGAGACTCTGCCATTTTATTAAGTGCAACTGAAAGACTTCCCAAATCATCATCTGGGGTATAATCAACTCTTATTTTATAATCACCGGTAGAAATCTTGTCAGCGATATCCTGAATTATTCCTATCCGATTCCGAATTTCACAGTCTTTTAACTCGAGATCAAGCTGAAGCTTAGTTTTTTCGGCAAAATCCTTACTCACTTTTATGTAGAAAAAAATCGTAATGATTAGCGATAAAGCAGCCGCAATCATAATCAGAATAGGGGTGTAGGAAGCAAACCTCTTCATGTTGGTTGTACGGGCAGCCAATAATCCACTTTCATGGTTTTTCATAGAATTTACCAGTACCCTGATCTCGTCCATAGAATCTTGCCCCTCTTGCAGAAAGGTAAGGTTGAGAGGTTTCCCGGTCTTTTTTAAACTGATAACCCGTTCCATATAGGTAATCCTTTCTTCTATCAAAACTTCCAGCTGGTCTCTGTTTTTTTGTTGAAAAGAATTATCCGTGGTTAGTTCCCGAATATGTGTAAGGCTTGCAAGGGCCCGCTGCCGGATGCCTTTATAGGGTTCAAGAAAGTCTTCTAAACCAGTCAAAAGATAGCCTCGCTGAGATGTTTCCGCATCTTTCAAGGAGAGCATCATATTATCAAGTTCCTGGATGACCTCGTTGGTATGGCTAACCATTTGAGAGCTGTCCAGCAGTGCGTCGATACTCATAAAAGAAGCGGTAGAACTTAGAACGAGTATAAGAAGCGATAATCCGAAGCCAATCTGAATGTTTCTTCTAAATTTCATAAAATTGTATCGATTTTCTATTTCTCGGCCTGAGATGATTTTTCTAGGGGAATCTTGAACCAAAATTCCGATCCTTTTCCAGGAGAGCTAACGACTCCCCACGTGCCCCTATGGCGTTTTATGATTTCAGAGCTTATATAGAGTCCAATACCCAATCCCTGAAACCGTGTAGCTGAGCTCTCCACTCTATAGAATTTCTCAAATAGCCGAGATTGCATTTCTTTGGGAATGCCGATGCCAAAGTCCCGTACCTTTAACTGAATTTCATCATTACCGGTAATGGAACTTTCGATATGCACCTCTTTACAATCAGGGGAATATTTAAACGCATTGGTTAGGTAATTAATAACTACTTGCTCTACTCGCATTTCATCACCAAAAACCTGCGCTTCCACCGATTTTTTATGGACTATTGTACAATCCTGGGTTTGCTGAACAATATCCACTGCACTTTGAAGCATTGCATTAAAATCGAAACCTTTTTTGTTAAATTCTATCTTACCATTCTCGATTTTTGAGATGTCCAGTAGGTCGCCGATCAGATTTTGAAGTTTACCTAACTGGAGATTAGTCCTTCCTAAATAGTTCTCAACGGTTGTGTCCTCGTATTTTTTTAATGATCGCTGCAATAACTGAACATAGCCAATAATGCTGGTAAGCGGCGTTTTCAGTTCATGACTAGCTATACTTATGAATTCGTCTTTCTTATTTTCTGCTGCTTTTCGCGATTCGATTTCAGTCAAAAGAGCTGATTGAATTTTTGTCAATTCCTGATTTTGATGGTATAACCTATAAAAAGTTTTAACCTTGAGTAGTAAAATATCGGGATCGAAAGGCTTAGTTACATAATCCAGACCGCCTGAAGCATAACCTTTGGTCACGAATTTTTTATCAGTATTTACTGCCGAAAGGAAGATTATGGGAATATCTTTTGTTTTGCTATAGCCCGAAATTGTCTCTGCAACTTCGAAACCATCCATACCTGGCATCTGAACGTCAAGAATTATCAGGAAGTAGGAATTTTTCAGGATTTTTTTTAAAGCCTCTTCACCCGACAACGCAGAGTCAACAGGGAAGCCATTAAGTTCAAGTAACTTTTTTAGAGAAAAAATATTCTCTGGTATATCGTCAACAATTAAAATCATCTCTGTTCTTTCGGCATTTACGGATTAATTACAGCTGCGGATAAATTTAGAAATAATAGTGAATGAAACATGATTAATCTTAGGTCAAAGGGATAAATAATCAGTTTCTTACGGCTCTGCATGTTTTTTACTTAGCGTTTACCATTCTATGTGATAACTTTGCTAACTCCTAATTAAAAGAATGAAAGTCGCAATAAATGGATTTGGACGTATTGGCAGAATTACACTGCGCGCATTACTTGAGAGAAAGGGAATAGATGTAGTTGCGGTTAATGATCTTACGGATACGGCAACCCTTGCTCATTTATTTAAATATGACTCAGTTCATCGAGGTTTCAACGGAACTGTGAGCGCGAAGGAGAGCGAACTCCTTATCAACGAAAACCGGATACGTGTATTTGCCGAAAAGGATCCTTTGAAGCTCCCGTGGCGAGAATTGGGTGTCGAACTGGTTATAGAATCTACTGGTAAGTTCACTTCTTCCGAACTTGCTAAAGTCCATGTGGAGGCTGGAGCAAGGCAAGTTATCGTTTCAGCGCCTTCGGATGACAAAGATTTTCCAACGGTGGTTCTAGGTGTAAATGATGATATAGTTGATATGTCTGCTGCTATATTATCGAATGCTTCATGTACAACAAACAATGTAGCAACAATGGTAAAGGTGTTGGATGATAATTGGGGGGTGGTGAATGGCTACATAACCACGATACATTCAATGACCGGGGATCAAAATCTCCACGACTCACCTCATAAAGATCTTCGACGCGCGCGCGCCGCTTCTGCTTCGATAATCCCTACCACCACCGGAGCTGCCAAGGCTATTACCGCCATCTTTCCACACCTGGAAGGGAAACTGGGCGGAGCGGGAATTCGCGTTCCTGTACTTAACGGTTCATTAACAGATTTCACTTGTATTTTAAAGGTCATTCCATCCGCAGAAGAAATTAACCTCGCTTTCAAAAGAGCTTCAGATGGGTTTCTTAAAAATATTCTTGAATATACATCAGATCCTATAGTTTCAGTTGACATATTAGATAATCCGCATTCGTGCATTTTCGACTCGGAACTTACATCAGTGGTTGGCAATTTAGTAAAAGTAGTAGGCTGGTATGATAATGAATCAGGTTATTCAAATCGATTGGCTGATGTTGTTGTTAAAATTGCACATTTAAATAGACGATAGTCCCCATTTTTTAATGATACAATTCATCAGAACGGATCAGACGTTGGACTTGAGGAGTTCGGAACTGAGAGGAGGTTTGGACAAAAGCTTATGCGGCTTCGACGGAGATGACGACCAAGGTTCATTCCATGTTGGTTATTTTCAGGATATGATACTGGTCAGCATAGCAACCTTTCAAAAGCTACAACGAGAAGGATTTTCGGGCAATGGCTATCAGTTACGGGGAATGGTAACTCATCCGGATTTCCGGGGTAAAGGAATTGGCAACCAACTTTTAAACTTTTCTATTGTTTACCTCAGTGGGCAAAGGGTTAATTACCTTTGGTGTAATGCCAGAAAAATAGCGTATAAATTTTATCAGGGCATAGGATTTGAATTTATATCAGAAGAGTTTGAACTTCCGGTGATAGGACCGCATAAAGTGATGTATCTTAAAATTAGTTAATGACCGATCTTGGAACCAAAACCTAACAACCAGCAACCAACCAGCATGAAAACAATTGATTATTTAAATTTTTCAGGTAAAAAAGCCCTAATACGAGTTGATTTCAATGTTCCTCTTGATGAGCATTTCAATATTACAGATGATAACCGGATCATGGGCGCTGTACCTACCATTGAAAAAATTTTAAAAGACGGGGGATCGGTAGTATTGATGTCGCATCTGGGCAGACCAAAAGATGGCCCGGTGAATAAATATTCTCTAAGCCACCTTACAAAATATTTATCCCTTGTTTTGAATACTGACGTCAAATTTGCTGACGATTGTGTCGGTAAAGAAGCTATGAAACTGTCGAAAGATTTAAAGTCGGGTGAAGTTTTACTCCTGGAAAATCTGAGATTCTATAAGGAAGAAGAGACAGGCGACGAATCTTTTGCGAAGAAGCTTGCATCATTGGGGGATGTATATGTAAATGATGCTTTCGGAACGGCACATCGTGCTCACGCTTCGACTGCAGTCATTGCAAAATTCTTTGATGATGCGAAGTATTTCGGGTACCTGATGGCAGGCGAGTTAGCCAATGCAGAAAAAATATTGAACCACGCGGAAAAGCCTTTTACAGCAATTATGGGCGGGGCAAAAGTTTCTGACAAGATCGAATTAATAGACCAATTGCTTAATAAAGTAGATAACCTGATTATTGGTGGAGGGATGGCATATACATTTGCCAAAGCGCAGGGCGGGAAAATTGGTAATTCACTGGTTGAAGACGACAAACTTGAACTGGCAATTGAACTTATCGCAAAAGCGAGAAAGAAAAAGGTAAACCTTTTATTACCGGTTGACTCCATTATAGCGGATGCGTTTGCTGAAAATGCGAAGACTGGCAAAGCTCAAAACGATAATATTAAAGATGGTTGGATGGGACTTGATATCGGTGCCGAATCAATAAAAGACTTCGTGAAAGTTATTAAAAAATCTAAAACTATTCTCTGGAATGGGCCGATGGGCGTTTTTGAAATGGAAAAGTTCCAGGAAGGAACAAAGGCTGTTGCTGAAGCAGTGGTTGAAGCTACACGGAACGGTGCATTCTCACTTATTGGAGGAGGTGACTCTGCTGCTGCTGTTGCGAAATTTGGCTTTAATGACGATGTAAGTTATGTTTCAACTGGTGGAGGCGCATTACTTGAATATATGGAAGGAAAGGAACTTCCTGGTGTGAAAGCAATTAATTCGTAAGATTATTGTCATCGCAATGGTTCGTTAGAATGACAACTATTTTGCGCTTTCGTAGGCTTCTATAAGCCAAATTGATAATTCGGGATTCACTTCATCAATGCTGGTCAGTTAAACCCTATGCGAATACATGGTGCCAGATGGCCCTGAATTTTGAATTCTTTCATTGAAGGATTTATCTTTGATTCTCAAGCTCAAATCGATTCTGATCTTGGTGGCTGGTTTTATAAGTGCGAATTGCTTGCTTCGTCTTGCAGTTGTGACGAATTATAGAACTCAATTCAGTAAGCCTAATACACAATATGCTGCCACTGATAAAGCAGAAATGCTTTTAAAAAACACCTTCAGGCACTTGAAAATTTAATCCGCCAACAACAATAGAGATATCTTATTGAGAAAGCTCAACTTCAAATGTCGCCCCACTTTCATCAGAACTGATTTTTAAGGTGCCTTTTTGCCCTTCTATCAGATGCTTTACAAGCGCTAAACCGAAACCATAACCTTTCTCACCATCTGTCCCATGTGTTGTAGTAGAATCACCCGATAAAATGCTGTCAATCTGATCCTGCTTCAATCCGATTCCAGAGTCTTTAACAATAATCTTAAGAACGTTTGAAATTTCCTTCTGGATTAGAGCCAGTTTTACATTAACAAAACCCCCGTTTGGTGTAAATTTTATTGCATTAGAGATTAGGTTACCGGTGATTTGTAATAGTTTACTTTTGGAAAAAGGGATATTATCTGTTTCAGGGCTAATAGAAATGGGTAAGTCAATATTTTTCGATCTTGCCTGAGGTATATAAAGCTTTTCGAGTTTCTCTCTGAATGTCTTAAGGTTAAGTTCACCACCTTGTAAGGTAACAGCTTTATTTTCGGAAGTTAGGATTTCATCAGCTAGTTCAAGTATAGAATTACCGCTCTTGTAGATCATATTGATGAACTCCAACACCTCATCCATGTTGTTTTCTTTACCCTGTTCACTGACAATTTGTGCCAATCCTATAATCCCTGCCAGAGGACCTCGAATGTCATGTACAACCTTATTTTGTGTGGAAGTAACTTCTGTAACTTTGTTTCGCAAGGAATCGATAATTTTATAAGCATTCAATCGGTTTACAATTTCTTCAGCAATAATTTTCAAAAGTTCGGTCTTTTCCGGAGCAAGGCTTTTTATGTTTCTATCAAGCAGGCACAAAGCGCCTATATTAAGGCCATTTGACTTTAACGGTATGCCATAATAATATCGAACTTTAGGATCATTGGTAACGTAAAATCTATCCTTAAATCTGACATCTTCCGATAGGTCTGTGACTTCAAAGTGTTCATCTTCAACAATGGTATATTGGCAAACTGATTCCTCCCGGGGCATTTGATCAATATTAAGCCCGTGGCTTGAAATGGTCCATTGTGTATACGAATCAATTAAATTAACAAGGGAAATCTCAGTACCGGCAACGCTAGCAGCAAGTTTCGCAAGATCTTTAAAATTATTCTCCGTACTTGTAAAATCGATATTGTAATCAGACAAACCCATTACTCTGTCAAGCTCATTGTCGGGAATTGGAAGTTCAGTATACATGCTGCTATGTTATAATAATATTTTAGTTTTTTTATGTATATGGCTATTAAGCTTCATACACGGCAGTGATAATGTTTAAGTTTTTAATATGAACCAGAATCAGAGAAAGCCTTCGCCTGATGTAAAATTCAAATTGCAACTTACTCTTTTGCGATCTAAACTTGCAATAGTTTCTTCGAAATTCCAGTTTACTGAAAAAAAACGGATGATTTTACAAATAAATTACAAGAATGAAACTAAATAACATTCATTCGTACAAAAGCAGAGTTACCCATATTTGACGCTTTTAATTCCAAAATATACGATCTAAACTGTGGAAAACTTTTTTTGTGGGAGATAGTGGTAAAAAGTGGTAAGTTATTTACATTTACTCTTGAAAAAATAAGTGAAGTGCTGTAATGTCCCATTTTTTAGGAGAATTTGATTGTAAACTTGATGCTAAAGGCAGGATGATGATACCATCCAGCTTGAAGAAACAGCTTCCCGAAGCTGACCGTGAGGGCCTTGTGATCAATCGCGGTTTTGAAAAGCATCTCGTAATCTATGCTAAAAAGGAGTGGGATCAGATTACGGGTGAGCTAAGCAAATTAAATTTGTACGAGAAAAAGCGGAGAGATTTCGTTCGCTATTTCACCCGGGGGGCCACTGAATTAGCGCTTGACTCTGCTAATCGAATACTTTTCCCTAAAGCATTAATGGAATATGCTGGCATCACAACCGAGGTTGTATTGTCGTGCCAGCTTAACAAGATCGAGGTCTGGGCTAAAGATGCGTACGATTCACAGATAGATAATGAACCCGAAAACTTCGCAAATCTTGCGGAAGAAGTAATGGGAAATACCGGAAGGGGGATTAATGACTGACTATCATCAGCCTGTTATGTTACAGGAATGCATTGAAGCATTGAACATTAAGCCTGATGGTATTTACGTTGACGTTACTTTCGGCGGTGGAGGCCATTCACGCGAAATATTAAAGCACCTGGGTCCTCAGGGAAGGCTGCTTGCTTTCGATCAGGATGCTGACGCTCAGAAGAATTTACCCAAAGATGATCGATTGACCTTTATTGATCAGAACTTCCGCTATATGAAAAATAATTGCCGTTTGCAGGGCGCCATTTCTGCTGATGGTATTCTGGCTGATCTAGGTGTTTCATCGCACCAATTTGATCAGCCAGAACGGGGGTTCTCCACCCGTTTTGATGCGGATCTGGATATGAGGATGGATCAGGGAGGCTCGCTCACGGCACGGGAGGTGGTAAATAATTACACAGAAGAACAGTTGCACAGAATTTTTGGCATTTATGGGGAAATAAAAAATGCGAAATCATTAGCCCGGACACTTGTTACTTTTCGTTTGAATAAGAATATCCAAACGGTTGCTGATCTCAAAAATGCAATCGCACAACTTATCCCTAAAGGAAAAGAAAATAAATACTTAGCCCAGGTATTTCAGGCATTAAGAATTGAGGTAAACCAGGAACTGGAAGCCTTAAAGGAATTTCTTGAACAATCGGTTGATGTTTTGAAAAGCGAGGGTCGTCTTGTGGTAATGTCGTATCACTCATTAGAAGACAGGTTGGTCAAGAATTTCATCGCAAAAGGTAAGTTTCATGGGGAAGTTGAAAAAGATTTTTTCGGAAATCAAATAAAGCCTTTAGAAAGCCTTATAAGAAAAGCGATAGTTGCATCTGAAAAGGAAATAAAAGAAAATAACCGTGCCCGGAGTGCAAAGCTTAGAATAGCCGTAAAAAATTAACCCTCTTGGCTTTTAGAGCATGAACAATCAATTTAAAAACGAAACTACTGAGGGTGAAGTTGAAAGGGAGGTACAACCTGAAATTAACGAAAAGGCTGAGCTTCCCCGCAACTTCTTCACGTTAATATTTACCGACGGGGTTATCTCTAAAGAAGCGGCAACAGATATGTTACCATTTATAATATTTGTTGCGTTTTTGGGAATGATATATATAGGGAACCGTCATTTTGCCGAAAGTAATATAAGAGATATAGACAGGTTGGGAAAAGAAGTAAAAGAACTAAGCTGGGATTATAAAACGCTTAAAGCGGATCTTATGATGAAAAGTACGCAAACTGAAGTAGCAAGGGAGGTTGATACTCTCGGATTGATAGAGCCCGTTGAACCGCCAAAGAAGATTGTCATTGCAGAAGGAGAATTTGATTAATATCAAGTATCAAGAACCAAGACGCTCGGTTTTACTAACAAAATTAACAACCAACAACCAACAACGAACAACCCACAACAACCAGTGAACATCAGAACCGACATATTATTACGTGTGTACATTGCCTTCGGGCTTATAGTGCTTTTAGCGTTAGCGGTTTTGTTTAAGCTTTTTCACGTTCAATACGTTGAAGGAGGCAAGTGGAGATCAATGGCTGATAGTCTTTCTACCCGTTTTGCTAATGTCGAAGCTGCCAGAGGTAATATTTATGCAGCTGACGGAAAGAGCCTGCTCGCGACCTCAGTTCCTGAATATGAAGTTCGGATGGATATGATGGCTGGCGGGATTGAGAATGATGAGGTATTCTACGAAAAAATTGATTCGCTGGCCGCTAAACTCTCGGCCTTTTTTGGCGACAAGTCTGTAAAGCAGTATTCCAGAATGCTAAGGAATGCGAGAGAAGACAAAGCCCGATATCTACTGTTAAAACGCAATATTACCCATCAGGAGTTAAAAGCGATTCGGAAGTTTCCGGTGTTTAATATGGGCAGATATAAGGGTGGTCTGATCTCTGTGCAGCAAAATAAACGAATAATGCCTTTTCAAAGTCTTGCCGCCCGAACTATTGGATATAAAAACCAAAATGTACAACCTGTTGGTTTAGAGGGAGCATATAGTTCATATATCGACGGTGAAAGCGGGAAACGACTGGTTCAGCGTATTGCCGGGGGAATTTGGATGCCAGTTAATCAGGATATAGAGATAGCTCCAAAGGAAGGCGCGGACATTATATCGACAATAGATGTTAACATGCAGGATGTTGCACAACGGGCATTGAAAAAGCAGTTAATATTGAGCAATGCCGACCACGGAACAGTGGTTTTGATGGAAGTAGCAACTGGTGAAGTGAGGGCAATAGCTAATTTCAGCAAGGTGAGTGAAGGTGTTTATAGGGAAAAATTTAATTATGCAATTGCGGGAAATCAGGATCCTGGCTCGACTTTTAAAGTGGCGTCCTATATGGCCCTTCTGGAAGATAAAAAAGTAGATACCAATACCATGGTAGGTACCGGAACGTATCCGATACCGGGGAAAATCATCACCGATTCTCACGGGAGCATTGGTACTGTAACTGTGAAAAAGGCTTTTGAAGAGTCATCGAACGCTGCAGTTGCTCAGCTCGTGAATAACGCATATAAGACTGATCAGTCTGCTTTCACTGATCATTTATACAGATGGAGCCTCCATGAAAAGTTAGGCTTGCAAATCCCTGGCGAGGCCCAGCCGGTTGTAAAGAATCCTAAGAACAAAAGTTGGAATAAGAACATGACACTGCCCCAAATGGCTTATGGTTACGAAATGCAGCTTACACCGCTTAAAATGTTGTCATTCTACAATGCCATAGCAAATGGCGGTAAATATATAGCTCCAATTTTTGTTAAGGAAATAAAGAGGCTTGGAAATACTGTAGAGCAGTTTCAAGCCAGAGTCATAAATGAAAAGATTTGTTCTAATGAGACTTTGGGTAAGATTCAGGCTATGCTGGAAGGGGTTATTACCGACGGAACTGGAAAGACAATTATAAAAAGTCCGTTCTATAGGGTTGCTGGAAAGTCTGGGACAGCACAGGTAGCCGACGGTAATAAGGGATATAAAGCAAAGCGTCAGTACCAGGCATCATTTTGTGGGTACTTCCCTGCAGATAATCCAAAATATTCTTTAATTGTAGTAATCAATGATCCCAGGAATGGATATTATGGTGCTCAGGTTAGCGGACCAGTATTCCGTGAAGTAGCTGACCGAGTATACGCAAGTGATGTTAATATGTATGATGCGATGAAGGATCAGAAATTAACCGGGAACATCAAAATGCCATCAGCGAAAGCAGGTGAGAAGAAAGCTACACAAAGAGTATACAACGCATTCGGAATAAAGACATTATTTGCAGCTAATGCTGAATATGTTACCGTAGATACAAACAAAGGGGTCGTTAGTGCGGAAATTAGCATAGTAGAAGGTTCAGTTCCTGACGTAAGCGGAATGGGACTTAAGGATGCGCTTTACGTTCTGGGTAACTCTGGATTAAGGCCTATTGTTAGAGGTAGCGGTAAAGTTATGAAGCAATCCATTATTCCAGGGACTAGAGTCGGCAAGGGTTATCCTATAGTTTTAGAATTAAACTGATGAAGGTGCTGAGGGATATTTTGTACGGAGTTCCTTTGAAACAGGTTGTTGGTTCAACCGAATTGGAAGTGTCTTCAATTTGTTTCGATTCAAGGAAAGCTGAACATGGGTCACTATTTATTGCAGTTGCGGGTACTGTGTCAAATGGTCATGATTTTATCGAGACGGCAATTAGTCAGGGTGCAATTGCAATTGTTTGTGAATCTTTACCTGGTAAATTGCATAACGGATTAAGCTACTTCCTTGTAGATGATTCCGCTAAATCGCTTGGAATTATAGCGGCAAACTATTTTGAGCATCCATCTTCAAAATTAAAGCTTGTAGGGGTTACTGGTACGAATGGGAAAACTACAGTGGCCACCCTGCTATTTCAGTTATTCCGCGATCTGGGCTTTAAATGCGGCCTGCTTTCGACGGTACAAAATCAGATAAACGATTTAGTTATTGCTTCGACCCATACTACACCAGATCCAATTGCACTAAGTGCCCTACTGAATGATATGGTTGATAGCGGCTGCGATTACTGTTTTATGGAAGTAAGTTCTCATGCAGTGGCACAGCAAAGAATTTCCGGTTTACAATTTGCCGGGGGTGTTTTTACCAATCTTACTCACGATCATTTAGATTTTCATTTGACATTTGATGCTTATCTGAATGCGAAGAGAGGGTTTTTCGATGGACTTGAAAGCAGCTCTTTTGCGCTTACCAATATTGACGACAAGAATGGTATTATTATGCTGCAAAACAGCCGTGCACACAAAAAGACATATGGGTTAAAAAACATAGCTGATTTTAAAGCTAAGATTATAGAGAACCATTTTAGCGGCCTGCTTCTAAACATCGACGGTGAGGAAGTTTGGTTTAAGATGGTGGGAAGTTTTAATGCATACAACTTACTTGCGGTATATTCCACCGCCATGTTACTTGAGCAGGATCACGCTCGTGTGCTTATTTCTTTAAGCCGCTTAAGCGGTGCAGAAGGAAGGTTTGATTACACAGTTTCGCCTTCCGGCATCATCGGTATCGTTGATTATGCTCATACCCCAGATGCTGTTCAAAATGTGCTTCAGACCATTCAGGACATACGCACAGGAACCGAACAGGTAATCACAGTTATTGGCTGCGGTGGCGACAGGGATAAAAGTAAGCGTCCGGTTATGGCACAGGTGGCCTGCGATTGGAGTAATAAAGTCATTTTGACTTCGGATAATCCCAGAAGCGAGTCTCCCGAAGAGATTATTCATGACATGGAAGCCGGTGTCATGCCGCAGAATAAGAAAAAGGCCATTTCCATTGTTGACAGGAAAGAAGCTATAAGAACAGCGTGCCACCTGGCGCGGCCAGGCGACATAATTCTTGTTGCCGGAAAAGGGCATGAAAAATATCAGGAAACTGCTGGCGTAAAGCACCCGTTTGACGATAAGCAGATTTTAAACGAACTTTTAAACCTGATGAGCTGATGTTATATTACCTATTTACATGGCTCGATCAGCGGTATAATATTCCGGGAGCAGGAGTGTTTCAATATATCTCTTTTCGTACAGGCATGGCCGTTATTCTGTCATTGTTTTTAACCACTGTTTATGGAAGTCGTCTGATCAGGATTTTGAGCGCCAAACAAGTGGGAGAACCAGTACGGAACCTTGGGTTAGAAGGCCAGATGCAGAAGCAGGGAACGCCTACTATGGGAGGTTTGATCATCCTGCTAGGTATCCTTCTGCCAACTTTACTATTTGCCCGGCTCGACAATATCTACATTATGCTCATGCTGGTTACAACAGTTTGGATGGGTACGATAGGTTTTGTGGATGATTATATCAAAGTTTTTAAGAAGGATAAAGAGGGTCTGGCTGGAAGATTCAAAATCATGGGGCAGGTCGGGCTTGCACTGATTATTGGCTGGACAATGTATTTTCATCCGGATATAGTTGTCCGCGAGCAGGTTCCTTTTCCGACAGTTTTAGATGCCCATGTAGAGGTGCGCAAAAAAGGTAATGAATTATATTACACCCAGGATGTTAAGTCAACCCAGACAAACTTTCCATTTTATAAGGATAATGAATTTGATTACGCGAAAGTTTTAACGTTTTTCAACGAAGACCTGAAAAATTATTCATTATTGGTTTTTCTGCTCGTAGTTATAATCATTGTAACGGCGGTTTCAAACGGTGCTAATTTAACCGATGGAATTGACGGTCTTGCTACGGGGACGTCAGCCATTGTCGGCATCACTCTGGCTATTCTGGCCTATGTTTCGGGTAATACGATTTTCGCCGAGTATCTGAATATTATGTACATCCCGAATTCCGGTGAACTTGTAATATTCGCCGGCGCCTTTGTGGGCGCATGTGTCGGTTTCCTCTGGTACAATTCATATCCGGCACAGGTTTTTATGGGCGATACAGGCAGTTTAGCTATCGGAGGAATTATCGCGGCATTCGCAATTATGATTCGTAAGGAGCTTTTAATACCAGCCTTATGCGGTGTTTTCCTTGTCGAAAATCTCTCGGTGATGATTCAGGTCACTTACTTCAAGTACACTAAAAGGAGATTTGGCGAAGGCCGGCGGGTTTTCCTCATGTCACCACTGCACCATCATTACCAGAAAAAAGGATACCATGAGTCTAAGATCGTAACGAGATTCTGGATTGTTGGAATTATCCTCGCCATTTTAACTATCGTAACCCTAAAACTCCGTTAATGCAAGATAGAAAATATATCGTTATTCTGGGGGCTGGCGAGAGCGGGGTAGGCGCAGCTTTGCTTGCACAAAAGCAGGGATACCAGGTTTTTGTTTCTGATATGGGATCTATCGCCGAAAAGTACGGCGTAGAGCTTGTGGATGCTAAAATTGATTTTGAACAAAACGGACATACGGAAGAAAAAATCCTGTCTGCGACCGAGGTTGTAAAAAGCCCTGGAATTTCGGATAAAGCCCCTATTATAAAGAAGCTTCTCGAAAAGCAAATCCCGATTTTATCTGAGATTGAATTTGCAGGCCGTTATACGGATGCAAAGATGATTTGCATAACCGGTTCAAACGGGAAGTCGACAACGACAATGTTAATTTATCATATTCTTAAAGATGCAGGAATAAATGTGGGTCTGGGGGGGAATATTGGGAAGAGCTTTGCCAAGCAAGTAGCGTTTGACACATACGATTACTATGTACTTGAAATTAGCAGTTTTATGCTGGATAACATGTACACTTTTAAAGCGGATATTGCAGTTTTGCTAAATATAACTCCTGATCATCTCGACCGGTATGATTACAAAATGGAGAATTATGCTGATTCCAAGTTTCGGATTATTCAAAACCAGGGCAAAAAAGATGTATTTATTTATTGCTCTGATGATAAAGAAATCCAATCCGGCTTATTGAAGCGCAGAATTACCTCACAAGTTTTCCCATTTTCTATAGAAACAAATCTTAATGAAGGTGCCTGGCTCGAAGGTCAGAAAATAACCATTAACCTTAACCAAAAAACACAAGAACCACTTATTATGTCAATTACTGAACTAGCCTTGCAGGGCAAGCACAATATTTACAACTCTATGGCATCTGGCATAGTTGCCAAAGTGCTTGAACTAAGAAACGAATCCATTCGAAACAGCATGGGTAGTTTCAGCAACATTGAACACAGACTTGAACATGTTGCTAAAATCTCGGGTATTGATTTTATAAATGATTCTAAAGCTACTAATGTGAATTCAACATGGTATGCGCTGGAAAGTATGCCGGCTCAGGTCGTACTTATTCTGGGTGGTGTGGATAAAGGAAACGATTATAATATGCTGAAGGATCTTGTAAGAAATAAGGTTAAGGGAATAGTTTGTCTCGGTAAAGACAACAAACGCATTCATGAAGCTTTCGAGGATGATGTTGAGGTAATTGTAAATACTTTTTCTGCTAATGAGGCTGTGCAAATAGCATATCATATGGCAAAAAAAGGTGATACTGTACTACTATCGCCGGCTTGCGCAAGTTTCGACTTATTTAAAAACTATGAGGATAGGGGTAATCAGTTTAAGAAAGCGGTAATGGAACTCTAAACAGTTACCAGCTACCAGTTGCCCGTTAGTCTGGCAACTGGTAGCTGGCAACTGGCAACTGAATAAAATGGAAAGACTCATAAACAAAACTAAAGGTGACCGCTGGATCTGGCTTATCGTGATCCTGCTTTCGGTATGGTCTCTGTTGGCAGTCTATAGTGCGACCGGCACGCTAGCCTATAAGAAAGGTGTAGGAAGTGAGCAATTCCTGATCAAACACCTTGTAATGATCATAGGAGGAATTGCTTTGATGTATTTTTCGCATTTACTGGATTATCGTCATTATGCGGGGATTTCAAAAATTCTTATGATCATTACTATTCCCTTACTATTATATACGTTATTATTCGGATCGAATTTCAATGAGGCGAGTCGCTGGGTTACCATTCCGATAATTAACCAGACTTTTCAAACGTCTGATATGGCCAAGCTGGCATTGATAACATTCCTTGCAAGAAGCCTGAGTAAAAAGCAGGAAAATATTAAGGATGTAAAAAAGGCCTTTATTCCCATTATGGGTTCGGTTTGCGGAGTTTTCGTATTAATTGCCTTGGCCAACCTTTCAACGGCTTTAATGCTCTTTGGGGTTAGTATTCTGCTTCTAATTATGGGCAGGATTAGCATCAAGCAAATCACCTTAGTAAGTCTTGCCGGGTTAGTATTATTGAGTGGAGTGATGTTATTGGGACCGAGGCGCACGACCTATATGTCGAGGATTGAAACATATCTGCATCCTGAAAAGGTTGATCCGGATAAGTCTTTCCAGGCGAATCAATCGAAAATTGCAATTGCTACAGGCGGAATTTTTGGCAAAGGTCCCGGGAACAGCACGCAGAGAAATTTTCTGCCCCACCCGTATTCGGATTTTGTTTTTGCACTAATAATAGAAGAGTACGGACTGGTTGGAGGAGTCGGTTTGGTTTTATTATACCTCGTCTTCCTATATCGATGTGTGCTTATAGTAACACATAGTCCCAAAGCTTTTGGCGCCCTGCTGGCGGCAGGATTAAGTTTCAGCTTAACAATACAGGCTTTTGCGAATATGGCCGTTGCCGTAGGCCTCGGGCCGGTAACAGGGGTTCCTTTACCGTTAGTAAGCATGGGCGGTACATCCATCCTTTTTACAAGTGTGGCTTTTGGAATCATACTTAGTGTGAGCAGGGATATTGAGGAGAAGAAAGGGAAAAGCAATGAAAAAATAGTGATCGGTGAGATTCCGGCAATGGGATAAAATATGTCAAAACGGGTGATCATAAGTGGTGGGGGTACAGGGGGACATATCTTCCCAGCTGTGGCAATCGCTAATGCGCTTAAAAAAATTGCACCCGAAACTGAGATTTTGTTCGTAGGGGCAAATGGCCGGATGGAAATGGAAAGGGTTCCGGCAGCTGGCTATAAAATAATAGGATTAGATATCCAGGGTTTTCAAAGGAAATCTTTACTAAAAAACCTTCAGCTGCCCTATAAATTATTAATAAGTTTGATCAAATCAAGAAGTATAATAAAAGAATTTAAACCTGATGTAGCGGTAGGTGTTGGAGGCTATGCATCCGGCCCTCTTTTGTATGCTGCATCCTTAATGAAGATACCTTATCTGATTCAGGAGCAAAATTCTTATGCCGGTATCACAAACAAGAATCTTGGAAAGAGAGCCAAAATAATATGTGTCGCTTTTGAAGGGATGGACAAGTTCTTTCCGGCGGAAAAGATTATGCTTACAGGAAATCCTATCCGTACGGAGACGGTCGACACCAACGGCAAGCGGGAAGCTGCGTTCGAATTTTTTGGTCTATCTCCTCTAAAGAAAACCATTTTAGTAACTGGAGGGAGCCTCGGTGCTGGAACTCTCAATAAAAGTATGCTTGCCGGGCTTAACAAGTTTATTGAGCATGACGTACAGCTGATCTGGCAAACAGGAAAGAATTATTATGAATCGATTCAGGAACAATTAGTAGGGGGGGGGCATGAAAATGTCAAGGTTCTTGAATTTCTCCAGAAAATGGACCTGGCTTATGCTGCCGCAGATGTGATCATTTCACGTGCAGGGGCGGGCACAATAGCTGAACTATATGTAGTAAAAAAGCCGGTAATACTTGTGCCTTCCCCGAATGTTGCGGAAGATCACCAGACCAAAAATGCAATGGCATTAGTAAAGAATGATGCTGCAATATTAATCAGAGATGCTGAAGCTGAACAGGGTTTGGTGGACGCCGCCTTGCAGTTGCTAAAAGATGTTGCGAAGTGCGAAACATTATCACGGAATATAGGCAAAATGGCATTGCCACATGCAGATATAGTAATTGCCAGGGAAGTTTTAAGAATTGCTAACTAGAGTAAGTCACCAGATTATGGACTTAGAGAATATTAAGAGGGTTTATTTGATAGGAATTGGCGGAATAGGGATGAGCGGTCTTGCCAGGTATTTTAAAAAGCGTGGCTGTGTCGTTTGTGGTTATGATAAAACATGTACCCCTTTAACATCCGCCTTGATGAACGAAGGAATTCCGGTCGTTTTTCACGACGAAGTAGATAATATCCCGATGAATTTCCTGGAGAGGGATCCTCATACTTTAATTATTTACACACCAGCTATACCTGTAGACTCTCCTCTGCTGAAACACTTTAAATCCGGCGGATTCGTGTTTAAGAAACGGGCTGAGGTGCTTGGTATATTAAGCAAGGGTATGTTCACCATAGCAGTAGCCGGAACCCATGGTAAAACCACCACTTCAAGTATGATCGCTCATGTATTGAAAGATAGTGGTTACGATTGTTCAGCATTTCTTGGAGGCATCGCTAGTAATTACAACAGCAATGTATTGTTCGGAGACAATAACACAATGGTTGTGGAAGCTGATGAATTCGATCGGTCGTTCCTTACATTGCATCCCGATATTGCCATAGTTACTTCTATGGACGCTGACCATCTCGATATTTATGGTGATAAAAGCCATTTAGTTGAGTCATTCAAACTATTTACCTTACAGTTAAAACCGGGAGGAACGCTGCTATATCGAAATGGCCTCGACCTTAACAACGGCAAAACCTATGCAGCAAACGGAATTGCAGATGTTCAGGCTGTTAATGTCCGGGTTGAGGACGGTAGTTTTTATTTCGATTTTAAAAATGGGGAGCTAATCATTGAAAACATTAAGATGAGCTTACCTGGGCTACACAATATTGAAAATGCAGTGGCAGCAATACAAGTTGCATTACAGCTGGGAATCCTCCCCGATAAGATTCGTACCGCTTTAAGTAATTTTAAAGGTGTAAAACGTCGTTTCGAATATATTGTTAAAAGCGAAGGCCATGTTTATATAGATGATTACGCTCATCATCCCGAAGAACTTCGTGCTTGCATCCAGGCCGTCAAAACCCTATATCCTGATAAGAAGCTGACAACTATCTTCCAACCGCATTTATTTACCAGGACGAGAGATTTTGCCGACGGATTTGCAGAAGTTCTGGCTATGACCGATGAGTTGATTATGCTTGATATCTACCCAGCCAGAGAATTGCCTATTTCCGGAGTGAATTCTGAAATGATTCTGGAAAAAATAGAACTCTCAAAAAAGCGCATCTTAAGCAAACGCGATGTGATAGAATACGTGAAGGAACAAAAGCCTGAACTTCTATTGACTGTTGGAGCAGGCGATATAGACACACTAATTGAACCGCTAAAAAAGGTTTTAGATAATGCTTAAAAAGATTAACTGGAAGTTGATTTTCTACTGTCTCACCTGGATTGTGTGTGTGAGTGGACTGGTTGTGCTGATGAGTTTCATTAGTATTAAGAAGAATGCGCAGAAATGTACTGACATGAAAGTGTTGCTTCCGGGGAATAATAATTTTATTGAACGTGACGAGGTCGACCGTATCTTGCTCGAGAACAATGGAAGCCTTGTCGGCAGAAATCTCGATGAGATTAATATACACAAACTCGAGAACGTACTTAAAGCTAACCCATTTATCGAATATGCTAAAGTATATGCGGATATGAACGGCATTATCCATGTAGATATTCGTCAGCGTAAGCCCTTGATAAGGATAATTAATATGGCTAACGTCAATTTCTATATTGATGAAAATGGTTTCAAAATTCCGATGTCAGATAATTATACTGCTCATGTGTTGGTGGCTAATGGATTAATAGATGAAGATTTTTCGGGGAAGGTTGACACTCTTTCATCACAATTGGCGCGTGATTTATTCAGAACAGCTCAGTTTATCAGGCGGGACACCCTTTGGAACGATCAGGTAGAGCAGCTCTTTGTCAGCCTTAAAGGAGACATCGAAATAGTTCCGCGTGTAGGAGATCATAAAATAATTTTAGGGACCGCTGATTCTTTAGAGACAAAATTCCGGAATCTTCTTGTGTTTTATAAAAAAGCGATACCAAAGGTAGGATGGGATGCATATAAAACGATAAACCTGAAATATGCAAATCAGATTATCGGTGAAAAGAATATTATCGACAGTGCGGCAGTTGCCCTTGCGCAAATCAAGCAGGCAGCTGATAGCACTCTGTTAACAAAAAAAGATTCAACATTAAATTAACGCATATAGTATGGACAAAAGTAACTCAGCTTCAGCCAAAAATTCACCAATAGTTGTCGGTCTTGATATAGGCACCACTAAGATTTGTGTTACCGTTGGTCGCAGGAGCGAACACGGTAAAATCGAAATTCTAGGTATGGGAAAAGCCGAATCTGCGGGAGTTACCCGTGGTGTGGTATCCAATATTCAAAAAACAGTGCAGGGAATAATGCTTGCAGTTGAAGAGGCAAGTGCGCAGTCCAACGTAGATGTCAAAATCGTTAATGTTGGAATTGCGGGCCAACATATCAAAAGCCTACAGCATCGGGGAATTCTCACAAGAAAAGACCTTAATACCGAGATTCAGAGAAAAGATATCGACAAGCTTATCGAAGATATGTACAAACTGGTGATGCCTCCGGGAGAAGAAATTATTCATGTTCTTCCACAGGAATTTACGGTTGACAATGAACCAGGTATTAAAGATCCTATTGGAATGGCAGGTGTGCGACTGGAAGCCAATTTCCATATTATTTCGGGGCATGTTAGTGCAGTTAAGAACATCATTAAATGTGTAGGCAACGCAAGTCTGGAGACTCAGGAATTGATTCTCGAGCCTCTTGCGTCTTCTGAGTCGGTGCTGAGCGACGAAGAGAAAGAAGCAGGGGTTGTCTTGGTTGATATAGGTGGCGGAACTACAGATCTGGCAATTTTCCACGAGGGAATTATACGCCATACAGCAGTTATTCCTTTTGGAGGTAACAGTGTTACGGAAGATATTCGGGAGGGTTGTTCAGTTATGCGAAACCAGGCTGAGTTACTGAAAACCCGTTTTGGATCTGCGCTGGCAGAAGAAAACAAAGAAAACGAGATCATCTGTGTTCCGGGGCTTCGTGGCAGAGAGCCAAAAGAAATCTCCGTTAAAAATCTTGCATTTGTGATACAGGCAAGGATGGAAGAAATTATCGAACATGTTTATTATGAGATCAAGTCCTCAGGATATGAGAAAAAACTCATAGCAGGGATAGTCATCACCGGAGGTGGCGCACAATTAAAGCACTTGCCCCAGCTTGTTGAATACGTGACTGGACTGGATAGCCGAGTTGGCTACCCAAATGAACACCTTGCAAAAAATGATGTGCTTCCCAAACAAACCTATGATGAGCTGAAAAGTCCAATGTTTGCAACGGGTATCGGACTCCTTATAAAGGGCATTCAGAAAGCCGAACAACTGGAAGAGTCTAACAGACGTACGGGCTTTCCTGAAGAGAAGATTCAGGTTGCAGAGAAGTCCAAAAGGAGCCTCGGACTTTTCGAAAAAATATTACAATCCGGGGCGAAATTCATCAAAGATGATATCAAGGATGAAGATTATATCCGGTAATTATCCACAAATCGGTGAGTTACCCACATATATAAGCATTGTGGAAAACCTATGTTGATTAATAGCTAATATTGCGGCAGAAACTGTCAAAAGTAAAGATTTACCTAACTGATAAGAGATATGCAGTTTGAAATGTTAAAAGAAAAATCATCGATCATTAAAGTAATCGGTGTTGGCGGCGGCGGCGGAAACGCTGTAAACCATATGTATCGTCAGGGAATTACTGGCGTGGATTTCATCATTTGTAATACGGATGCACAAGCTCTGGAACTGAGTCCGATACCGAATAAAGTTCAGCTTGGTGCGAGCCTGACTGAAGGTATGGGCGCAGGTTCAATCCCTGAAGTTGGAAAGAATTCAGCAATCGAGAATATAGATGATATCAAGCGTATGCTTGGGAGCAACACCAAGATGCTTTTTATCACTGCTGGAATGGGTGGAGGTACTGGAACAGGGGCAAGTCCTATTATCGCCAAAGCGGCAAAGGAAATGGATATTCTAACTGTGGGTATTATCACAACACCGTTTTCATTTGAAGGTAAACGCAGAAAGATACAGGCAGAAGAAGGGTTAGATGAGTTCAAGAAATATGTTGATTCGTATCTGGTTATATCAAACGATCGCCTTCGCGAGATTTTTGGAAACCTCACTCTTGGATCTGCATTCGCTCAAGCTGATAATATCCTTACCACAGCAGCAAAAGGCATCGCTGAAATCATCACGATTCCGGGTTACATAAACGTTGACTTTAAAGATGTGCGCACTGTTATGAAAGAAAGCGGCGTTGCTATCATGGGAAGTTATGCTGCCGAAGGCGAGAATAGGGCACTTAGAGCAGTTGAAGGCGCTCTGGCGTCACCTTTGTTAAAAGACAATGAAATTGAAGGAGCCCGTTATATTCTATTGAACATCAGTTCTGGCGATAAAGAAGTAACTATGGATGAAGTCAGCATAATAACAGACTACATACAGCAGGAAGCAGGACTTGCCGCAGACTTGATTTGGGGTAATTGTTCTGATGAAGGCCTTGGTGAAAAGATATCGGTTACCATTATAGCCACAGGATTCCAGACAAAAGAGGAACGCGAAGTTGAGAAAAGCCAGGTACGGAAAGTTTCACTGCTCACTCCTGAACAGGCACCGCTTGTAAGACCAGTACATGAAAATACTTTTATCTCTCCAAAGGTCGAGGAGGTATTTGAACCGGTCCTCAAAAAGGAAGAAAGCCAGGTAGATTTATTTGCAGGTTATTTCCAAAGTGCTCCGAAATTTGAAGAAGAGAAAGCTAAGGAAGCAGATTACGTTCGGCATACGCTAAATGAGGAGATCCCTGCTGAGAGCATAATAATTGAACCTTCATTTGAATTCGAGATAAACACGAAGGAATTGGAATATAAAGCTGAGACTGCAAAGGAAGAAGAATTACCCGTTGCGGAAGTGTTGGAAGATGAGGTGCAAGTAACAAACCCTGATGAAAATAAAACTGACGAATCTATTGAAGAACAACTTCGGAAATCCAAGGAACGTATTCTTCGTTTGAAGGATTTGAGTATGAAACTGCGTACGAGTAACGGGCTACAGGAGCTTGAAAATGAACCGGCCTACAAACGTAAGCAAATGTCGTTGCAAGATGTGCCTCATTCGTCAGAATCGCAGGTATCGCGCTTCACTTTGAGTACAGAAGATGGAGTAACTGAAATTCGCCCAAATAATTCTTTTTTGCATGATAATGTAGATTAATTGCTTCAGTCGAACCTTCCTCGCAACGACACTTCTTCGGCAGGTTTTTCGCAGAAAGAATAGGTCTAACTATAAGTTTAGTCATTGCGATAGTAGTTAAGCAAAGCAATTTGATAATCAGGCAGGTAAATCTTAACTTTGCAAGAGAGATACGTTAACATTTAATATTAGAAGGTTTGGATTTATTTGATAAAATTTCGAAAAATATGGGTCCTCTGGGCCAGCACCAGAAGATGGCGCACGGTTATTTTTCATTTCCAAAATTGGAAGGTGAGATTGCTCCCCACATGAAGTTCAGGGGGAAAGAGCATTTGGTTTGGAGCCTGAATAATTATCTCGGACTTGCAAATCATCCTGAAGTAAGAAAAGCTGACGCTGAAGGAGCTGCCGAATACGGTTTGGCTTATCCTATGGGAGCCCGTATGATGTCAGGTAACTCCAGCAATCACGAAGCCTTAGAAAAGGAATTAGCTGATTTTGTCGGTAAAGAAGATTCTTTCCTTCTTAATTACGGCTATCAAGGCATCATGTCTGCGATCGATGCTTTAGTTGACCGACATGATGTGATTGTATACGATGCCGAATCTCATGCTTGTATCATTGATGGCGTGCGATTGCACCAGGGAAAACGCTTTGTTTACTCTCACAATGATATGGAAAGCCTTGAAAAGCAACTTGAACGTGCTGCCAGATGGGTTGAAAATACCGGAGGTGCAATTCTTGTAATAACTGAAGGAGTATTTGGTATGTCGGGTGCTCAGGGTAAGCTGAAAGATGTGGTTGAATTGAAGAAAAAATTCAATTTCCGAATTTTAATAGATGACGCACACGGTTTTGGTACTATGGGTGCAACCGGTGCAGGAACTCACGAAGCCCAGGGATGTATAGAGGGTATTGATATTTATTTTGGAACTTTTGCCAAATCAATGGCAGGAATCGGTGCTTTTATAGCCGCTACCGAGGAAATAACCAATTTCCTTCGTTATAATATGCGTTCACAAACATTTGCTAAATCACTTCCAATGCCAATGGTAGTGGGTCTGCGCAAGCGCCTGGAACTTTTAAAAAGCAAGCCAGAGTTAAGGGAAAAGCTGTGGGAAGTGGCCACTACACTTCAAAAAGGATTAAAGGAGAGAGGCTTTAACATTGGCGTGACCGATACCATGGTTACACCTGTTTTTCTTGAAGGTGAATTGCCCGAAGCTACGGCCATTACAATGGACCTGAGAGAAAATTACGGCATATTCTGTTCGATTGTTGTCTACCCTGTGATCCCAAAAGGATTGATCATGCTGCGACTGATCCCTACAGCTTTGCATACCCTGGAAGATGTAAATCGTACTCTCGATGCATATAGTGAACTTGCTGTAAAGCTCAAAAAAGGGCATTATAAGGAGAAGAATTTTGCAAACGCCTAAATAATCTTTATGATTTAAAGTGCCTTTAATTGCTAATTAAGGGCACTTTTTGTTTTATATCAATTCGTAAATTACTGATTTAAAACCTTTTACGGATTTAAAATCGGCATTTATTGTGGATAACGTCACGAAATGTGGAAAAAAACGCTAGAAACGCATGATTTTATTTTTTTCAAATATACTTTTTTAAGAAAAAACATTATACATTAGCTCATAGTAATCATACTAACCTCAAAACTAAAGGAGTACAAACATGAAAAAATTCCAAGAAGCAAAAAATTTATTCGAATCACTGGAAGCAGATGCGGACAAATTCTACAACAAGGCAAATAGCGCTGCAGGAACGCGGGTAAGAAAAGGTATGCAGGATCTTAAAAACCTTGCTCAAGCTATCCGTCTTGAAGTTCAGGAGACTAAAAACAAAGAAGCGAAGAAATAATATTTTGCAAAAGAAATTTGGAGCCTGTCCCGACATGTCGTGGACAGGCTCTTTTATTATATCACATTCAGCTTCATAAGCTCTTTTCGGATCAGCAATGTGCTTTCAGAGCTTAAATTTACAAGCGGCAAACGAACTGAATCCTCACAGATCCCCAGTATCTTCAGCGCTGACTTTACACCAGCCGGATTCCCTTCTGCGAAGCATAAGTTTGTGATTTCAATGAGACTGTAATGAAGTGGTTGAGCTTCAATAAACTTGCCGTCCAAACACATTCTAACCATGGTCGATAGTATTCCCGGCAGGGCATTTCCGACAACAGATATTACCCCCACAGCACCAGCCGATATTAATGGTAATGCAATTGAATCATCGCCTGAAATAACTAGAAAATCTTCAGGTTTGTCTCGAATGATCGTATTGAGTTGATCAAAACTTCCTGAAGCTTCTTTCGTGCCGATTATATTTTTGAAATCATGTGCCAGGCGAAGTGTTGTATCTGCAGTTATATTCATGCTTGTACGGCCAGGAACATTATACAATAAAACAGGCAGGTTTGAAGTTTCTGAAATTGCTTTATAATGCTGATAAATGCCTTCCTGTGTTGGTTTGCTGTAATAAGGAGAAACCGATAGAACGGCATCATACCCTTTAATGTCAAAATTCTTGAGGTCGCGCACAACTTCTGCTGTATTGTTGCCTCCAATGCCAGCTACCAAGGGCACACGACCGGCGGTATGCTCTGTTGTTGCTTCCCATACCTCTTTCTTCTCTTCGCTACTAAGTGTTGCCACTTCGCCGGTTGTCCCAAGTGATACGATATATTCAACACCGCCGGAAATTATATAGTCAATGATGTTTTTAAGACCGGAATGATCAATAGAGCCATCTGTTTTAAACGGAGTAACCATTGCTACTCCCGTTCCGTGAAATTTGTTCATCCTGATATGTTTTATTCGACCTTTATTTGCGAATTTAAGGCGATAAGCCCCAATTTTAAAACGAATAGTGAAATATTGTACTTTTTTTACTTATTATTTCAGCATTTCAATTAATTCTACATCTGAGATAAGGGGTATTTGTAATTTCACGGCTTTTTCAAGCTTAGCAGGTCCCATATTATCACCAGCTACTATGTAATTTAATTTGGCTGATATACTGCTTAGAATCTTACCTCCGTTTGCTTCGATTAAATCTTTTAATTCATCACGGCTGTAGTTTTCGAAAACGCCGGAAATTATAAAAGTCATCCCTTCGAATTTAGTGCTCTGCAGTTTCACCACAATCTCCGACGTCTCGAATTGTAGTCCGTTTCTTCGTAGTTCTTCAATCTGCTGGGTATGACGAGGTTCAGCAAAGTATTCAATCAAGCTTTCAGCGATGCGTTCCCCGATTTCTTCAGCTGATGTTAATTCAGATATGCTTGCGTTCATCAGGCTGTCAATATTTTTGAAATGCGCAGAAAGCTTTTTTGCAACGGTTTCACCAACATACCGGATCCCAAGGCCAAATAATATCTTCTCAAAAGGCATTTGCTTTGACTTCTCAATGCCCTCAAGCATATTTGTAATGGACTTTTCACCAAAACGGTCAAGTTGTTTTAGCTGGTCTTCCTTTTCATAAAGTGTATAAAGGTCGCTTATGTGCTGTAATAAACCTTTTCTAAAGAATGCTTCAATAGTTTCCTGGCCTAAACCCTCAATATTCATCGCCTTACGGCTGATGAAATGTTGCATCTTACCGACGATCTGTGGGGGGCAGGCTTCATCGTTCGGGCAATAATGGACTGCTTCGCCCTCCTTTCGAATCAGATTACTTCCGCATTCCGGACATATTTTTGGGTAGGTTACAGGCGCGGCACCTGATCTTCGTTTTATAGTATTTACGGCAATTATTTTAGGAATGATTTCGCCTCCTTTTTCGACTAAAACAGTATCGCCTTCATGAAGATCCAAACGGATTATCTCATTTGCGTTATGGAGGGTAGCCCGCTTAACCGTTGTACCCGCTAGCAAAACTGGCTTGAGATTCGCAACAGGGGTAACCGCTCCCGTGCGTCCAACCTGGTAAGTAACCTTCTCCAGAACTGTTTCAACTTCCTGCGCCTTATATTTATATGAAATAGCCCAGCGTGGCGATTTAGCAGTGAAGCCAAGCTCCTGCTGCTGACTATAATTATTGACTTTTATTACAATGCCGTCAATATCATAGCTCAATCCGAACCGTTTTTCTTCCCAAAGGTGAACGAAATCCAGCACTTCGAATATATTTTTACAAAGTTTATTATGCTCGCAAATGTGAAATCCCCAATTTTTTACTACTTGCAAACTTTCCCAATGAGTACTGTAAAGTCGTTTATCTGTGTATAAAAAGTATAGAAAACAATCTAATGGTCGTTTGGCAACCTCGCCTGAGTCCTGCATTTTTAGCGTGCCTGAAGCGAAGTTCCTGGGATTAGCGTAGGGGACTTCGTTATTTTCTATTCTTTCCGTATTGAGACGCTCAAAAGCTGGCTTATGCATAAATACCTCCCCCCGGATCTCAAACATTTCAGGATATCCATTGCCTTTAACGGTTTTTGGGATAGTTTGAATAGTTTTTGCATTTGTGGTAACATCATCACCTTTTGTGCCATCGCCCCGTGTAACGGCTCTAAGTAATTTGCCATTTTCGTAGGTCAGGCTTAAGGATAAACCATCAAATTTCAGCTCGCATACATACTCGAAGTTGTCGCCAATCGCCTTTCGAACACGTTCGTCGAATTCTTTAAGATCTTGCTCATTGTACGTGTTGCCCAAAGATAGCATGGGCCACTTGTGATTGACAGACTGGAACTCCTTTGTGATGTCGCCACCAACCCTTTGCGTGGGTGAATCCCCATCCTGAAACTCCGGATATTGCTTTTCCAGGGCCGCCAGTTCTTCAAGCTTTTTATCGAATTCAAAATCCGAAATTGTTGGCTGAGCCAGAACATAATAATTGTAATTATGCCCGTTAAGCTCTTTAACAAGGATATCTATACTTTCTTTGATTTCAGTAGGTGACATTTGCGAAGGTATATTTAAAAGGTGAAAAGTGAAAGATGAAAAGTGAAAACCTAAGTTTGTTAGTCGTTAACAGAATAGATTAAAAACGAAATTCACCTTTCCCCTTTCACCTTTCAACTACTTTCTCGATCTCCTCAAAAATCTCCATATAACACTTTTGCAATTCTTTATGATAGG
>NZ_JBKJUM010000052.1:0-18714 GCF_046590655.1 Daejeonella sp. | reverse complement strand
GCTAATGAAGCCACTGTATTCGAAACTTCACAAGATGTAAAAATTGAGGGTAAAACCTTACCCGCTGGTAAATACAGCATTTATAGTATTCCAGGTGAAAAAGAATGGACATTGATTTTCAATAAAACCTGGAACCAGTGGGGTACTATTTATAAAGCAGAGCAAGATGCCCTCCGTGTTAATGTAAAACCCGGTAAAGCCGACAGTTTTACGGAAATGATGACGTTCAATATTGATAAGGGAGGAAAAGTTTCTCTTGCCTGGGCTGACACACAAGTGGAATTTAAAGTGAAATAAAAAAAAACATTATATTGGAAGGGCTTAAGTATAAAACTTAAGCCCTTTTTTTTGTAACTCTATTGTCTGATAAAACTTTAAAAACCTGTATGAAGACTAATTTCGGCTACATTTTGATTACCATTGTTATCTTAACTTCCATCACATCCTGCAAGTTAGGCTCGCAAAATATAATCAAACCGGACGTCAAATATTTAGACAATGATTTCAAGCCCGATGAGTTTTATCCTGGGGGTCAGGTTGAACTCACAATACCATCTTCTGGTTCGAAGATATATGGCTTTGCCTATACTGCTGATGGAAAGGGGCCTCACCCCACAGTAATTTTGCTTCACGGGCTTCCAGGCAATGAACGAAGCCTGGATGTGGCTCAAAGTATCAGACGCGGCGGATATAATGTTATATACTTTAATTATCGTGGGTCTTGGGGCAGCAAAGGAACATTTGGTTTCCAGAATTCGATAAATGATGTAGGTGCGGTAATCGACTATATAACAGATTCTCTCAACAGTGTAAACTTAAAAGTCGACAAAGACAGGATTGCCCTGTATGGGCATAGCATGGGAGCGGGGTTCTCATTAATTGCAGGCTTGAAAGATCCAAGAGTAAAAGCTGTGATCGGGATCTCTGTGTTTAATCCCTTCACCCTTCTGCAGGGAGCCGAAGCCCGTGGGAATTTGATAAGTTTAAAAGAATACCTCCTGACCCTGGGCATGTTAAATTGCAATCCAAATAAATTTCTAAATGATTTATTAGCGAACGTTAACCAGTATAATGTTGAAGCCATGATTACCGGTTCCACCAAGCCGATCCTGGTTATTGATGAGCATATGAATAATCGGGGGTTTACGCAAATCAACAAGCGAAAAAACTTTAATTATAAGATATGGAACACTGATCATGCATTCTCAAATCGCCGCATTGCACTAACTGTAGAAGTAAAAAATTGGCTTGATAATAATGTCCTGGAAAAAGAAAGTATTAAAGATTAACTACTCGACCTTCATTACTCTAAATAATTTTCCATTAAAATCGAATTCGTAGTCTTTTGATTGTTTCATCAGTTTCAATCCAATAGGTGAAACTGATGATACTGCGTAATAAATACAGTCGTCGACAGAAATTTGCCCGAGGCTGATGCTAATATAGAACTTGCCATAATTAGTGGTGACAAGGGCTCCATTCTGGACTAAATCCATTGTTTTATCCAGATCTATTCGCTCCAATATCAGCTTTAATTTTTGAGATTCTTCTAACTGCTTTCGGTTACGGTCTATCTCCTGCTGCATCATCTCCCTACCGGTTTCGTACTTATCTCCTGCACTGCTCTTTGTATCATCATTGGCTGATTCCCGTGCAGCAGTTATGGCTTGCTGGGCAGTGGAAATGCGATCTTCAACATATTCCATGCAAGCGCAATGAAGTATTTCTTTTATATAAGCCATTAAACAAAGGAGAACATTTTAATATCGCTTTAAAATATTTTTTTACAATTTCTTTCATCATGGAAAGCTTTAACAAAACCTTCTTTCTCCGGCATCATTAATTCCTTAGCTTTGCATTTTATTTCAAATCATGATTACAGTATCCAGTCTATCTCTCCGTTTCGGAAAACGCACACTTTTTGAAGATGTAAATTTAAAATTTACTCCCGGGAATTGTTATGGTATCATTGGCGCCAATGGCGCCGGCAAGTCTACATTTCTAAAAATTCTTTCCAAAGAAATAGACCCGTCAACTGGTTCTGTTTCTTTCACACCTGGCGAGCGGATGGCTGTATTAAGTCAGAATCACTACGCTTTTGATGAGTTTCCGGTTATCGAAACCGTAATGATGGGCCACAAAGAGCTCTACAACGTGATGAAAGAAAAAGACTCGCTGTATGCCAAAGACGATTTTACAGAGCAGGATGGTGAACGGGCAGGCGAACTTGAAAATATATTTGCCGAAATGGATGGATGGAATGCAGAGAATAATGCAGCTACCATGCTGAGCAATTTGGGTATAAAAGAAGAATTCCATTATAGTCTTGTGAAAGATCTTGATGGAAACCAAAAAGTGCGGGTATTATTGGCCCAGGCCTTATTCGGAAAGCCAGACATTTTGCTTTTAGATGAGCCTACAAATGATCTGGATATACAAACTATCGCCTGGCTCGAAGACTTTCTTGCAACTTATGAGGGGATCATCCTGGTGGTATCCCACGACAGGCACTTTTTAGATACAGTTTGTACCCATGTGCTGGATATCGATTTCAGTAAGATGACGATTTACACCGGCAACTACACATTCTGGTATGAATCAAGTCAGTTGGCTTTGAAACAACGTACTGATCAAAATAAAAAGACTGAAGAACGGGTCAAAGAACTTCAGGAATTCATTCGCCGCTTTAGCGCTAATGCATCTAAGTCCAAGCAGGCAACAAGCAGGAAGAAAGCCTTGGACAAGATCAATATTGATGAAATTAAACCTTCTAACAGGAAGTATCCTGGTATTATTTTTAATCACCAGGGACGTGAAGCGGGAGACCAGATCTTACAAATCGAAAACCTCCGAAAAGAACTCAATGGCGAGGTTCTATTTTCAGGAATTAACCTCATGGTTAATAAGGGAGACAAAATTGCTATTCTTTCCGAAAACAGCCTTGCAACAACTGCGTTTTATGATATCCTGACGGCAAGAGATAAAGGCTATACAGGAGAATTTAAGTGGGGGGTTACGATAAACACCGCCGACATTCCGAATGACAACTCTGAATATTTTAAAGGCAAAGATACTAACCTTGTGGATTGGTTGCGCGAATATTCAGAAGGAGATAAAGATGAACAGTTTATCCGGGGTTTCTTAGGACGGATGTTATTCTCAGGTGAAGAAGTCCTGAAACAATCATCAGTCCTTTCCGGTGGTGAAAAAATGCGTTGTATGTTCTCCAGAATGATGCTCCAGCAAGCAAATTTGTTGATGTTTGATGAGCCAACGAATCACCTCGATTTGGAGTCCATTACTGCACTCAATAATGGTATGAAGGATTTCAAAGGAGTAATTTTGTTTACTTCCCGTGACCATGAGCTAACCGAAACTGTAGCAAACCGAATTGTAGAGCTGACTCCGGGCGGTATTATAGATAAGCTGATGACTTATGATGAGTTCATCAACAGCGATGCTGTAAAGCAGCAGCGTGAAGAGCTTTATGCTTTGGCATAAGGCGAATAATATCAAAGGAAAAAGCCATTGATCTGGTATCAATGGCTTTTTCCTTTTTAACTAAACATTTCAAAGCTTTGCCCTTGTTTTTAGTTCAGAAATCGGCATTGTCAACATTCTTCCTACCGGTTTACCATTTTTATAGGTTATTAGTTTCAGCTGCGATGCATCAATCGGTGCTATCAAGGGCGTCGTATATTTCGGGTAAAATTTGTCAGGAAAAGAACTATCGAAACTGTAATGTATATCCAGGCCTGAAACTTCCGTACTGAGCTCAATCTTTAGCCGGTTATCCGGAGTTTTAGTAGCTTTGAATATCGGATCGTAAACACTCGGCGCATATTTGATTTCCGAGAGATCCAGGCGTTTAAAATGACTCTCCACACGGGCAAAGAAATTTGGCCAGTTCTTCGTATTTTTTGGTGACCAAACCGATTCAGCAATTGCAAAGCCCCGCGGCCAGGTCATATACTCTGCCTGGCGTATGTTATAAACTTGCTCTGTCCATAAATTTGCCTGTCCACCTTTAATGTATTGCGGATCAACACCGTCGGGAATAGGTTCAAATTCATATGATTTATTCAATCGTAATGAAGCATAAACCCTGGGTTCTGAGAGCACATCAGATTGCATATAATCAAAATATGCATATGTTGTGGGGCTCATTACCACCTGATGTTTATTATGAGCTGCCTCGATACCATATTTCATTCCCCTCCAACTCATCACCGCTGTCGATTGACTGACGCCTCCTTCAAGAACTTCATCCCAGGCCATCAGCTTTTTGCCTTTAGATTCGACAATCTTCTCAACTCTTTTTGTAAAGTATCCCTGTACTTCTTTGATATCCTTCATGCCCTCACGAACCATCAATGCTTTAACCTGTTCGTTTTTTTGCCAGAAATTAATTGGCGCTTCATCACCCCCTAAGTGGATATACTCAAACGGAAAAAGCCGTGCAATCTGCGTCAAAATAGTATCCATAAAAACATATACTTTTTCGTTTGCAGGACATAGTGTGTTATCGATCAGGGCCTTTGGCGGAGCGCCGCCCGACCAATCCATAATTTGCTCACCAGAACGTGGCTTGTAGTTTACCGCCTCAGGAGTACAGGAAAGGTCAGGATATGCTGCTATGGCTGCAAGACTATGTCCAGGTACATCTATTTCTGGCATAATATCTATAAACCGGTCCTTAGCATATGTAATTAATTCTCTGATATCATCCTGAGTATAGAACCCACCATAGTCACGCGGCTCGTTCGCAGTTGGTGGAATAAAATCGCCGAAAGTACCGGTTCTATTAACCCGCCATGCTCCTACCTCAGTTAACTTTGGAAGGCCTTTGATTTCAATTCTCCATCCTTCATCATCAGTAAGATGAAGATGTAACAAATTGTATTTATATCGTGCCATTGCATCGATATATTGTTTCACTTCATTTTTAGTAAAAAAGTGTCGTGCCACATCAAACATCAATCCCCTCCAGCCCAATTTTGGATAATCCCTAATCTCGGCCACAGGAGCGGTCCAACTAATATTCTTAACCTGCATTTTACTCTCAATTTCTTCAGGAAACATCTGAATTAGACTTTGAGCCCCGTAAAATAGTCCGGCAGCTTTATTGGCCTTTATTGTTACAAGCGTGGGCGTAACTGATAGGCTGTATCCTTCATTTCCCAGTTTTGAATCGGTCTGAGAATTTAACAAAAGCTTAATTGTCGGACTCGGGGACGTTGCAACGGAAATAACTTTGTAGCCAGTTGGCTGAGACAATCTTTCTCGAAGGAATGCCAGTGTATGGTTTAATTCCGGAACATTTTCAGCCTGTATTACTACACTCTTAGGAAGAGTGAACTGACCGGCGCCTCTAATGATTGAAACTGGCTGAGGAATGATAGCAATTCCTTCAATAGGCTGGCTAAAAGCCTGAATCGTGATAAATATACAAGCAAAGAACAGACTAGATTTTTTCATAAAATTTTTTAGAATATATTAACATTACGCTTCTTTTAATTGTACTATAATTTTAGTGACCAGATTGGCCGTCAGCGCCATGGGCATGCCCATGGGTTAATTCTTCTTCAGTAGCCTCACGAACTGAGATAATCGTTCCTATAAAGTGCAAATCCTGACCGGCCATCGGGTGATTAAGATCAACAGTAACACCTGTATCGGAAACATTTTTTACCTGAGCTCTGAATTGATTCCCTTCATCATCCTGTAGAGGCAAAACCGACCCAATTTCAGGTTTTTCCATTTCTCCAAACATGTCAAGGGGGAGTTCAGTAACAGCATTCTCGTCTTTTACTCCATAAGCATCATCAGCTACAAGTTGAAAATCATACTTATCTCCTGAGGAAAGCCCAGCCAAATTTTCCTCAAATTTTGGCAACATCATTCCCACTGCATATAAAAATACCAGAGGATTTTGGTCATCTGCTTTTTCTACAAAAACTTCTTCGCCATTCTCTATCGTGTAAAGATCATAAGTCAGCGCTACAACGCTGTTCGGTTGGATATTCATTGTGTTTAATTATAAGTATTTTGCTGAAAATGAATGCTTAATCCTCGCTTCCGGGCTTTCTACTTAGGTTATCAATTTGTTTAATTGCGTCAGCTACCTCAATAACTGGTAAAGAACAAGTTCTGTTTCGACAAACATATAATTTTGTATGCGCATGTTTTTTGTCGCCCAGCAAAGGTAATGTTCCTGCTGTACCACCCAAAAGTATTTTATTGGGAACATAATATTTTTCAATTTCACGACGTTTTTGTTCGGCCTCTGAACCGGTTATAGCAATTTCGAACACCCCGAATATCCTAAACAATAAAAGTGATGCCCAGTTCGAATAACCGGATGGATATTTTATTATGTGGGGCTGCACCGTCCTCAGCATCTGATCAGAAATCTTTGCGTAATGATCCTTATCGAAAAAATGGCCAAGTCTAAAGAGGTTGAGAGCCATAGCGGAATTTGATGAAGGAATCACATTGTCTGTAATCTCCGCTTTTCGTGCGATAAGCTCCTCACTTTTGGTGGAAGTGTAAAAAAACAAGCCGCTATCTTCATCATAGAAATCTGTAATTGCATGATCGGCTAATTCTCTTGCGAGTACCAGCCAGTGCTCGTCAAAGGTTGACTCATATAATCCAATGAGTCCATCGATTACAAAGGCGTAATCATCCAGAAAAGCGTCGGAGTCATCGCCAGATTGGTAAACCCGAACAAGATTATTATTCTGAAAAAGGCATTGCGTTATAAATTCAGCACTCCGTAGAGCACTTGCTAGAAATTTGTCCTCAGCGAACACTCTATAGGCATCACAGTAGGCCTTCAACATCATTCCATTCCATGAAGCCAATACTTTATTATCAAGTCCTGGGCGCACCCTTACCGATCGGGCTTCAAAGATCTTTTTCTTTGCATTGTTGATCTTTTGAACCATTTCCTCTTCATCAATCCCCAGTTCGGACGAAAGTTCAGCATTATCCTGCTTCCTGAGGAAAATATTTGTCCGTTCCTCTTCCCAGTTACCTTCCCCAGTTATATTGTAATAGATATTAAATAAATCAGCATCACCGCCCAGAGTGTTTTGTATTTCATCATTAGTAAACGTATAAAATTTACCCTCAATACCTTCGCTATCTGCATCAAGAGCCGAGTAAAATCCTCCGTCCGGGGATGTCAACTCCCTATCGATAAACTCTAGAGTTTCGAATACAATCTTTCTGTAAAGTTCATTGCCAGTGTATTGGTAAGCTTCAGCATACAAAGAAACAAGCTGTGCATTATCGTAGAGCATTTTTTCGAAATGTGGAACATGCCACTGTCCGTCTACCGAGTACCTGGCAAATCCCCCCCCTATTTGGTCATAAATTCCACCAAAAGCCATTTTTTCAAGAGTAATATTGACTGCTATATGGGCTGCGTTATCTTTCATGAGGTGCGCGTAACGCAACATGAACTGCCAGTTATTAGGAAGGGGGAATTTCGGCGCCCGATTATACCCGCCTTCAACAAGGTCAAATGACCGCTTCCAGGATTCAAATATTTCACTGATATCTTCTTCCCTAAAACCGGTATCTGACTTTACCGGAGTAAGCTGTTCGCTTTGCCGGATTCCTTCTGTGAGGCGGACAGCATATTTCTCGGCTTCGTCAGCCTTATTAACCCAAAAATCTGCCAAATTCAAAAGCAAACTAATCCAATCTGGTTTTCTGAAATAAGTGCCGCCGTATATAGGCCTTTGATCAGGCAAGCAAAAACAATTCAGGGGCCATCCCCCACTGCCAGTCATTAATTGAACGGCATTCATGTAAATCTGGTCAATATCCGGCCTTACCTCTCTGTCAATCTTGATGCAGATAAAGTGCTTATTCATCACATCTGCAACCTGCTGATCTTCGAAACTTTCATGCTCCATAACATGACACCAGTGACAAGCTGAATATCCGATACTAACAAGAATTAATTTATTCTCTTTTCTAGCTCGTGATAAAGCTTCCTCCCCCCATGGATACCAGTCTACCGGGTTATTTGCATGCTGAAGAAGATACGGTGAGGCCTGGCCTTCAAGTCTGTTTGGCATTGACGTTAATTTATTGCGCAAAAATAACAAAGCGCGCATTTAACTTACTACTTCAAGTAGTAAAATGATACTTTAAAGACTAACCAAATGAGAAGGCAAAAGTTTAGGCTTTTTATTATTCTGCATAACTGTTAAACCCTTAATTTCGGGTGACGAAATCAATAAAATTATGAAGATTCTCCATACTGATATCTACCGTTTTAGTATTCCAATGATACCGTTTGTTATTGCTACAGGGGTTATGGACTACGCACAAAATGTGTTTATTCGGGTTCACACGGATAGTGGGTTTTATGGAGTTGGAGAATGTTCAGCGTTTCCGATGATCGTGGGAGAAACTCAGGAGACATGCCTGGTCATGGCTAAGGAGTTTGCAAGATTGTGGAAGGGAAAGGATGCATCAGAGATTGAGGCCCGCATCCAGGACCTTCATAACATTGCAGCACACAATTCAACCATCAAAAGTGCTTTTGACATAGCATTATATGATCTGGCTGCAAAATCGGCAGGCCTTCCACTTTATAAATATCTGGGTGGTAAGAAGCGTGTGGTCGAAACTGATATGACTATTGGAATTGGTACCGCGAGTGAAATGAGCGATTTGGCTTTAGTCTACCAAAAACAAGGGGCGACAATTTTAAAGATCAAGCTTGGCAAAAAAGCAGAAGATGATTTACAGAGAATACAAAGGATAAGAGAGGCAGTAGGTCCTGAAATGACATTAAGAGTTGATGCCAATCAAGGTTGGGATTACGACGCAGCAGTGACATGCCTCAATGGTATGAAAGATCTAAACATTGAGTTCTGCGAACAACCCATGAGAACGTGGTACGATGATAAACTACCAGAACTTAGAAGGAATTCCCCAATAAAGATCATGGCCGATGAAAGCTGTTATAACCATCATGACGCAAGAAAACTAATTAATTCACAGAGCTGCGATTACTTAAATATCAAATTTTCTAAGTCCGGGGGTATAAATGAAGCACTTAAGATTCATCAGGTAGCTAGTGATGCAAACATTCCCTGTATGATTGGGAGTATGCTTGAAAGCAGAATTGCACTAAGTGCGAATTTACACTTTGCCTATGCCTGTGAGAATATCCAATATTTCGACCTCGACACCTGTTTATTGGGGCACCTGGCAGATCCTGTAAAAGGTGGGCTTACTTATGATGGCTATTTTCTAAATCTTCCCGATACTGCCGGAATTGGAGCTGATGCAGACGAAGAATTCCTTAAGACTTGTGAAAAATTCACAATCTGAGGTCGGAAGTCGGAGGTCTGAAGTCTGAAATATAAATTGACGGCGGACTTTGACTAAACGATTTCCCGCTGTCAACTGTCCGCCGTCAACTTTCTACTTGCTTAACTCAGCAAAGTATTTATGAAACAAAGGAATCGTTTCTATTCCCTTATAAAAATTTGCAATATCAAATTTTTCATTCGGAGAATGTAAGTTGTCACTATCAAGTCCGAAGCCCATTAATACGGTTTTAATACCTAGTTCCTTTTCAAAAAGAGCAACGATGGGTATACTTCCTCCCCCGCGCGTTGGAATAGGTTCTTTGCCGAAGGATTCAAGAATTGCTTTTTGTGCTGCTTTATAGGCAATGCTATCGGTTGGGGTAACTACTGGTTCACCGCCATGATGAGGACTAACTTTAACTTTAACACTCTTTGGTGCGATATTTTCGAAGTGGTTTTGAAAAAGTCTCGTAATTTCTTCTGAACTCTGATTAGGCACCAACCGCATGGAAATTTTAGCAAATGCCTTTGATGGTAAGACAGTCTTAGCACCTTCACCAATATAACCTCCCCAAATACCATTTACTTCGAGAGTTGGGCGGGTACCTGTACGTTCGAGGGTACTATACCCTTTTTCCCCCCATAGTTCTGAAACTTCAAGATCCTTTTTATACTCAGTCTCGTCATATGGTGCTTTATTGAGTTCCTCCCGCTCTTTAGAACTAAGTTCTAACACATTGTCATAAAAACCAGGAATAGTGATATGATTGTCTTCATCATGCATTGATGCAATAAGCTTTGCAAGTACTGTTACCGGATTTGCAACTGCTCCTCCGTAAACCCCGGAATGGAGGTCACGATTTGGACCAGTTACTTCAACTTCTACATACGATAACCCACGTAAACCAGTCTCAAGCGATGGATGTTCAAGGCTAATCATTGATGTATCAGAAATTAATACTACATCAGCCTTAAGCCGTTCCTTGTTTTGGCTAACGAAGGTCCCTAAATTCGCTGAACCCACCTCTTCCTCACCTTCAATCATAAATTTGACATTACACGGCAAGGTATCAGTCTGCATCATCAGCTCAAAAGCTTTGATATGCATGTAAAACTGGCCTTTGTCATCACAGGCTCCGCGAGCGAATATCTTTTCATCGCGGACAGTAGGTTCAAAAGGTGGTGTTTTCCATAAGTCCAATGGATCAGGAGGTTGAACATCATAATGACCATATACTAAAACGCTAGGCATTGACCGGTCAACAATTTTTTCCCCATAAACTATAGGGTACCCGGCCGTCGGACAAATTTCGACATTCTCCGCGCCGGCTGCTTTTAGTTTTTCAGCTACAAACTCAGCTGTTTTGGACATTTCCTCTTTATACTTCGGATCTGCGCTAACGGAGGGAAAGCGGAGCAAGTCAAAAAGCTCATCGAGAAAACGTTGTTTGTTTTCCCTTACATATTTTCTTATCTCTTGCATACAATTGGTTTTGCGCAAAGATAGAAATCTTAAATAGCCATTCCATAAATGGTAAACAAATACCAGGTGGAATGGCTATAGTAACATTAGATGAACTTTTAGTCCCAGTTTGCCAGCCTCTTCTCATCTGACTTATTTGAAAAGTCAATTTTCTCTGGTCTCTCAGACTTAACTGTTGGAACGTTTTCTGGTGTATTTTTGATAACAGTAAATCCTAATGATATGGAAACTGCTATTACGGCTATTACGGCTATTATGATAATTCTTTTCATGATGTTTTATGATTTATTTGCTGATTGGTTGAGTTTAATTACCTTTTTTTCTTAGTCGATAGTTCAACTGGCGTAGTTAATGTATCAGTTTCCCCGTCATAGGTCACTGTGTTTAAAGCGGCTTTGGTTCCGGTTGTTGCGATATCCCATTGACCACATCCACGGCATAAAACACCCTTATCAGCCTTGAGCAATGATTTTTCGGCAGGCACTAAAGTGTCATCCTTGTCGCAGCTACTTAAAAAAATTGTTCCTAAAATTGCGATCGTTAATAGTACTTTTTTCATGGTTTTTTGATTTAGTTAATTAATATAATTCTGTTTGATTGTTTAACAAGAATATAAAAACCGTCGGTGTAAAAAAATTTTAACGGTTTGGTCTAATTGATTAAATTTATTCTAAACTTGCAGTCAGATCAGGGATGAAAATATTGAACTTTATATTGTTGTTCATAAGTTTAAACGCTTATACTCAAAATACTACAAATAGTTCCACAAATATTACAATAAATTCTGATACTTCGACCGTTATTGAACTTAATAATCAAGCATTTAAGGTCCGGCTAATAAACCCTGATGTGACAATAGCAAAGGCAAATAGAGCCTTAAATTTAGCTGTCAAATTGGAATATACGAACGGAATTGCGGAATCTTTCAGGGTAAAAGGTATTGGTAACAGTTACAAAAATTCAATTGATTCGGCCGTAGAAAATTATCTTAACGCTTTAACTTATTTTAAAAAAGGTAAAAATTTACCAGGCGAAGCAAAAGTTTACAACAATATAGGTAATCTTTATCGGGACATAGAGCCAAATAAATCTCTTGATAATTTCAATAAGAGTCTTGCAATTGCCAAAAAGTTGGAAATAAAAGATCTCATTGCAGGTCTGTACCTCAACATCGGAACAGCGAATCAAAAACTTAAAAACTACTCCAAAGCATTGTCTTATTATAAGTCAAGCCTGTCGATGTTTAACAAGTTAGGCAATAAGATCGGTGTTATTCAAAGTCATCAAAACCTGGGCGTTTTATATTTTAATTTAAGGGATTATACAAAAGCTGAAGTGAATCTGCTTGAAGCTTTGGACATGGCAAAGGCAGAAAAGCTGAATAACTCCGCTGCCTCCATTAATTTAACCCTGAGTTCTATACACATCGCCCAGCAGCAGTTTGAAAAAGCCGAAAGATCCATAGAAGAGGGGTTGGTATACACCAGGATGCTGAAGGATGAAAGGCTTGAATATAACTATATTCTCACTTCTTATGAACTTGAAAACAAGCGAAAAAACTATTTTAAGGCTCTGGGTTATCTTCAACAAGCTTACAAGCAGGACAGTGTCCGTTATGCAAATAACATTTCAGACAAGATTAGTCTTCTGGAGTCGCAACATGTTCAGTTAGAAAAACAAAAGGAAAGTGAATTAATCATAGCCCGACAAAAATATACTCAAACATTGTTTTTGGCCAGTAGTATCGTTGCCTTACTCGCTTTTTTTGTAATTTTCCTTTTAGTAAGAAACGTAAAAAGATCTTCCCAAACCAATATTGAGTTAACCCGCTTAAACGAAGAGGTATCCAAACAAAAAGATGTTCTGGACCGCACAAATCAAAACCTGGAAGAGCTAATTGAAGAGCGGACAAGAGATCTTAAAATTAAAAACAAAAAACTTTCCGAATATTCCTCCCACCTATCCCATCAGATCAGGAGCCCGGTGGCTACATTGAAAGGCCTTATGCTGTTGGAAAATGATAAACTTATAGATATGAGCGAATTTGTCGAACAAATGGGGAAATGTGTTGACGATCTTGACGATAAAATAATTAACATCAATGAGAACCTGAATAATCCTAACCGTTCAAGTTTCACGAATGATGACTAGCGTTCCCTAATGTTTATCCACATTTTGAAGCCTCAGCAATCCGTCGAAGTCCTAATCTCAAATCTCTTTTGTAATTTAGCGCAGAAAAAAAGGACTAGATTTTGGATTATTTAGATGGCTTAAATCCTTCGCAAAGGGCGGCAGTAGAACAGACAGAAGGGCCCGTGATGATTGTTGCCGGAGCCGGCTCAGGTAAAACCAGAGTAATTACTTATCGTGTTGCACATCTGATTAGAAAAGGTATTGATCCCTTTAATATATTGGTGCTTACCTTCACTAATAAAGCCGCCAAAGAAATGCGGGAGCGGATTATGAAAGTGGTCGGAACAGAAGCAAAAAATATCTGGATGGGTACTTTTCACTCTGTCTTCGCAAAGCTTCTTCGGGTAGAAGCACAGAAAATTGGATACCCCAATAATTTCACGATATACGACACTGATGACAGTAAAAGTCTGATAAGGAGTATTTTGAGAGAGCAACAACTTGACGACAAGCTATATAATGCAAATTTCGTTTACAACCGCATTTCATCCTCCAAGAACAATCTCATTTCACCAGCGGAATATTTGCAAAATGAGCATATTCAGGCAGAAGATTTTACTTCAGGCCGGGGAAAAATGGGGGAAATTTACCAAACCTATGCTCAGAGGTGCTATAAGGCCGGAGCAATGGATTTTGATGACCTGTTATACAAAACCAACGTGCTTCTGAAAGAGCATCCCGAGGTGCTTTATAAGTATCAGAATAAATTTAAATACCTGATGGTGGATGAGTACCAGGATACGAACTTCTCACAGTATTTAATAGTTAAGAAGCTGGCTGCAAACAATGAAAATATATGTGTTGTTGGCGATGATGCTCAAAGTATTTATGCTTTTCGGGGAGCTAATATTCAAAACATCCTAAATTTTGAAAAAGATTATCCCGATCTGGGAGTTTTTAAACTTGAACAAAACTACCGTTCAACTCAAAACATTGTCAATGTTGCTAACAGCATAATAGCTAACAATAAAAATCAGCTGAAAAAATCCGTCTTTTCTGAAAATGAAACAGGCGACAAAATAAAAGTGTCACGAGCCTTCAGCGATAATGAAGAAGGAAAAATTGTTGCAGAAGGTATTGCGCAGGAGCAAGCTGTAAAAGGCTCAAAATATCGTGACTTTGCGATTTTATATCGAACCAATGCTCAATCAAGGGCAATGGAAGAATCACTGCGAAAGCTCAATGTACCTTATAAAATTTATGGCGGCCTTTCATTTTATCAACGAAAGGAAATAAAAGATCTTATAGCATATTTCAGGCTAACGTTTAATCCCAACGATGAAGAAGCTATAAAGAGGGTTATTAATTACCCTCGTCGTGGTATCGGGGATACTACTATAGAGCGAATTATTATTGCTGCTGATCAGCATAACCTCACGCTTTGGGAGATCATTATCGATTCGCATCGTTATTTGGATGCTCGTAGTGCATCAGCAGTCGGAAACTTTGCGTTAATGATCCAAAGCTTCCAGGTAATGACTAAAACTCACTCTGCATATGATACTGCTTTGCATATTTCCCAGCATTCAACTCTTTTAAAAGATCTTTATTCTGACAAATCTATTGAGGGATTAAACAGGTATGAGAACATTCAGGAACTTTTGAACGGTATCAAAGAATTCAGTGAAAGGGAAGATATCGAAGAAAAAGGGCTTGATATTTTTATGCAGGATGTAGCTTTGCTTACGAATGACGACAATGATAAAAATCCGAATGCAGATACAGTTTCTTTAATGACTATACATTCTGCCAAAGGCCTGGAATTTGATAACGTTTTTGTAGTTGGGCTTGAAGAAAACCTTTTTCCTTCCCAGATGTCCTTAAGCTCCCGTATTGATCTTGAAGAAGAAAGACGCTTATTTTATGTAGCAATAACGCGAGCAGGGAAAAAGTTAAATTTATCGTATGCAACCTCAAGGTACCGTTGGGGAACATTGACTAACTGCGAGCCGAGCAGATTTATAGATGAGATTGATGCAAGTTATCTTGAGCTCGATTTCAAACCACAATTAAAAAATACGGGAAACCCGTTTTTTGATGATGAAAGATCGGCATGGCAACAAAAAGAGACCTTCAGCCGTCCAAAAGCAGTTTCTCCTCAAAAGACTACTTCTATATTGCCGAAAGCTCATGTACCAAGTGCAGACTTCGCACCTTCCGACACTTCTGGTCTTCAGGTTGGCATGGAGGTTGAGCATGAGCGTTTTGGCTATGGAAAAGTTATTAACCTGGAAGGAAATAAACCTGATATTAAGGCCACTATATTCTTTAAAGATTTAGGACAGAAGCAATTATTGCTAAAATTTGCTAAATTGAAAATTGTTAAATAAAACCAAAATGTCGCTTATATGCTCAAAAACCACATATTTGAGTCAGCGCAAATACTGAATTACCATGACATTTGATTATAATACCACAAGGAAAAAGCTAATTCTTGCAGAATACGGACGTAATGTGCAGAATATGGTTAAATATATTGTCGATCTTCCAACCAGAGATGAACGAAATCGTTATGCCCAGGTGGTCATTGACTTAATGGGATTTTTAAATCCTCATCTTCGCGACGTTGCTGATTTTAAACATAAATTATGGGATCACCTGCACATCATATCCGATTTCAAAATCGATGTGGACTCACCGTATCCAAAACCTTCTGAAGATGCTATCCGCTTTAAGCCTGCACCGATGCCATATCCGCAGCAGCGAATAAAATACAAACACTATGGAAAGACTGTTGAACTTATGATCAGCAGAGCCAAGGCAATAGAGGAACCACAAAGGAAACAACTAATGGTTCAATCTATTGCTAATTTTATGAAGATGGCTTATGTAACCTGGAATAAAGACAGTGTGGCTGATGAAACTATAATAAAGGATCTTCGGGAGATGTCAAACGGTGCTTTACAACTTGAGGAAAACGTTAACCTTCAACGAATTGAGGTCCGCCAGCCGACCCCTGCAAACAGGCAAAGGAATAACAACCAGAATAATAAGAACAGGCAAAACACCAACAGTAATAGCCGGAATAATACTGCGGGCTCCAACCGTCAGCGTTCAAACAATCCTGGAGGCAAAAGATATTAACCAAGATTACTCTTTATCCAGGAGATTGGTATTTAACTTTATAAAGAGGTGGCCATATATATGGTCATTAAAGATATAAATTTATCATTTTAGATGAACGCATTTGAAATTGTTGGTGGAAAGCCATTAAAAGGTGAAATAGTCCCTCAGGGAGCGAAAAACGAAGCCCTCCAGATTGTTTCTGCCGTACTTCTTACACCAGAAAAAATTACCATAAGCAACATTCCAGATATAAAAGATGTAAATAAGCTAATTGAGCTCATAGGAGACCTTGGAGTGAAAATTGAGCGATTGAGCAAAGACACTTATACATTTGAAGCTTCAGATATAAACCTTGATTTTTTTCATTCAGACTCATTTCGCTCAAAAGGTGGCAGCTTAAGAGGATCCATCATGATCGTTGGGCCACTGCTCGCCCGCTTCGGAAAGGCGGCTATTCCAAAGCCGGGGGGAGATAAAATCGGAAGAAGACGACTTGATACTCACTTCCTTGGCTTTGAAAAGCTTGGCGCTAAGTTTGTTTATGATAAGAAAACCAATTTTTTTAATGTCGACGCGAGCGATTTAAAAGGTGCATATATCCTTTTGGATGAAGCTTCAGTAACCGGAACCGCCAATGTAGTAATGGCGGCTGTGCTTGCCAAGGGTGTTACCACAATTTACAATGCTGCTTGCGAGCCCTATCTTCAGCAATTATGTAAAATGTTAATCCGGATGGGAGCAAAAATCACCGGCGTAGGGTCTAATCTTCTGACTATCGAAGGTGTAAAAAAACTTGGCGGAACTGAACATAGATTGCTTCCTGATATGATCGAAATAGGTTCCTTCATAGGTTTAGCAGCTATGACTGAATCGGAGATCACTATCAAAGATGTGAAATTCCAGGAACTTGGGATGATCCCGGAAGTTTTTAGAAAACTTGGAATTCAATTTGAACTTCGGGGTGATGACATCTATATCCCATCCCAGAAACATTACGAAGTTGAAACATTTATTGACGGATCAATAATGACCATTGCCGACGCCCCGTGGCCGGGTTTCACTCCCGATTTGCTGAGTATCATGCTTGTGGTAGCTACTCAGGCAAAAGGTAATGTGCTGATACATCAAAAAATGTTTGAAAGCCGGTTATTCTTTGTAGATAAGCTTATTGATATGGGAGCCCAGATCATTTTATGTGATCCTCACCGTGCAACGGTAATCGGATTAGATAAAAAAGTTAAGCTTAAAGGAATTTCGATGACATCTCCGGATATACGAGCTGGTGTTTCTTTACTTATCGCCGCACTTTCTGCACAGGGTACATCAACAATTTTTAATATAGAGCAAATAGAACGTGGCTATCAGGATATAGATATCAGACTGAGAGCATTGGGAGCTAATATTAAGCGGATAACTGCCACAGACAGCGGCCATTAGATTTTATAACCCATAAAAAACGCATTGAGCAATCAATGCGTTTTTTTGTAAATTTAATTTTAAAACAAAATATTCATGGCCTTTGCCTACTATAAACAGTATTCTAAGGAGATTCATATAATCCTTTTCTTTACAGTTCTTAAGCTAGTCATACATCTTTTCTCGAACAGTCACTTTGGATTTCACCGGGACGAGCTCCTTTACATGGCAATGTCTGAACACCTGGATTGGGGTTATAAGGAAGTTCCACCTTTTATAGCCGGCATCTCATGGTTCTCCTACGTATTTTTTGGAGATAGTGTTTTTGCAATGAGAATTCTCCCCTCGATAGCTAGTGCACTAATAATCTTCCTAACTGGCTTGCTTGTTCTAACTATGAATGGCAGGAAGTTTTCAATTATTGTCGCATGTGCTGCGATGGTAATATCACCCTCCTTTCTGGCCTCGGGTTACTTGCTGCAACCTGTCGTTTTTGATCAGCTGTTTTGGGTTTTATCTGCCTATTTAATAGTGAAGCATGTCAAAACAAGGAAACCAAAATATATTTACCTGCTTGGAATAGCTGTTGGTCTTGGAATGCTAACCAAATATACTATGGCGTTCTTTATTATTGCACTGATAACGGGGCTGCTTATAAGCCCACAACGAAGGATACTCTTAAACAAGGCATGGGGTATAGCATTCCTTATAGCTTTTTTAATATTCCTTCCCAATCTCATCTGGCAAATAACACATGGTCTGCCGGTTATTTCGCATATGAGAGAGCTAAAAGCAACTCAGCTGGATAACATCGATCCTTTAAATTTTGTTATTCAACTTTTTGTTACCCATGCGTCAGCTACTGTAATCTGGTTATCAGGACTAATTTACTTATTCTACACAAATAGCAATAGTAGATATATATTCATTTCATACTCCTTCATAATCGTAGTGGTCCTTCTACTCGCACTCAACGGGAAAGTTTATTACAGTTTCGGAGCATTTCCAATGCTTTTCGCAGCAGGTGGAATTTGCCTCCAGAAAGTCCTTGGCAGTATTTCAGCGCCCTTGCGATATATTTCTGTGAGTTTGTTATTGGCACCCTCCTTATTGCTCGCCCCTATTGTGATACCCATCTTAAACTTTGGATCAACGCTTCGCTTTTTTGAATTCACAACTGGAAATGGCTTAGAATTCCCGGTGCGGTGGGAAGAT
>NZ_JBKJUM010000027.1:0-24646 GCF_046590655.1 Daejeonella sp. | reverse complement strand
GTAATTAATCTCAACCTAGTGGCCCGGATTTTGAGTCATAGCTTTATTTACAAGTAACTCACTTAATGGAATTGGCCAGATATAATGTGCATCGGCAGGTGCAATACTTTGAACGGTGCCTTTTGCGGGCAAGGCTTGTCCAAGGCGTAACCTGTCAATGGAACGGAATCCTTCGCCTAACAGTTCAATCCTTCTTTCAATAGCAATCTGGTCTAATAATGACTGTGGAGTTGCAAATCCGGCTACTGTGAATGTGGTAGAAGCATCGGAACGCTGGCGAACCGCATTCAATAAAGCAACCGCCCTTGCATCAACTGTATTGTTCTGACGAACAGTTGCCTCGGCCAAATTTAAAAGAATTTCAGCATAGCGGATGCTGTTTACATAATCAGGATCGATACCGCCATTTTTAGGCCATTTGCGCAAGAAGGTAAGACCAACTGATACCTGGTTAAATACCCGGCGGGCATCGGTAGATTTCCAACCTGCATCAGACACAATTCCAGACGGGTTAAGATAGTAGTCGCCAAGGCCATTCGGAGGAGGGTTGTAATAACTATTCAGGCTCGCCTGTCCTCCCGGTAAATCCAAAGCTGAGTATGCAAACGACAGGATATTTTCTGCAGAAGTGTAAGGTGCAGCAAAAACGCCTGCAATGGTTGGCTCTAATCTGTTTGCAACGCCCGATGTTGCTACGAAAGGTGGAGTGGCCGAAACGATCTTGTCTGCCTCGGTAATAACCTTATCATATTGACGCATACTGAGGTAAACCCTTGTTTTTAACGCTATGGCAGTATTGCGTTGAGCGCGGGTAGTTCTATTATATGCAGTACTATAAGTTAGCGGAAGGTTTGTTTCAGCAAAATCGAGGTCTTTCAGAATCTGTGTGTAAATGGCTGCAACGCTCGACCTTGCGAGGTTACGGTTTTCACCAGTAGTTTCCGCTTTCAGGCGAAGAGGAACTCCATCTTTTGCACCGTTACCATCCCAATATGGGCGGGCATAAAGGGTTAACAAAGAATAGTAGGACAACGCCCTTAAAAAACGGGCTTCGCCTCTGTACTGTTCTTTTAAAGCAGCAGCGATAGGAGCGGTTTCCAGGCCATCTAAAACCACATTGCAACCGTTAATAGCTGAATAAGCGGCACCCCAAAAGCCTCGAACTTCTCTGGAAGAGGAAACCACATTAAAGTTCCAGGTTTCATAAGCCGTAACAAAATTCAAAGTTCTATTCAAAAAATCTTCCCCACGTACGTCATTATAAATCAGGTAACGGCCGGCATAAAAATCGCCGGTTTTAACTTCGGAATACATGCCTAATACTTGCTGTGCAACCCTTTCTGGAGTAGCGAAAGCAACAGCATCTGATATCGCAGTTTGAGGGATTGGCGATAGCAACTCTTTACGGCAGGAGACGAGTGCAACCGTAAACATTGTAAGTATGATTAATTTATTTTTCATAAAAATATTGTCATTTAGGAATTAAAAACCAACGTTAACACCAAAATTTAATGAACGTGCCATAGGAGCAGAATTCCTGTCAACGCCTGGAGAACCGTTTGAATTTCCGTTTGAAGAAATTTCAGGATCAAACCCGCTGTACTTAGTAAAGGTAAAGGCATTTTGGGCCGCAATATAAAGACGAACACTGCTTAAACCAATTTTTTCAAACACCGCATTTGGCATACTGAAACCTAACGCTACGTTCCGGATTTTAACGAAATCCCCTTTTTCAATATTTTCTGAAATTACAAAAGCTCCCCCGACAGAAATATTATCGGCAAATATATAACGTGGAATGTTAGTGATATCTCCGGGCTTCTGCCAGCGGGTCAGCGCCTCTTTAGCGTTATTCCACGGTTGGGTGGCGCGTAATGTGGCCTTGGTCCCATTGTATACATAATTACCGCCGGAGAAATAAGCTAATACGTTCAGGTCAAAACCTTTATATCGGAAAGTATTATCGAATCCTCCAAACCACTTTGGTATAGCGGGGCCAAAAACAACACCATCACTTGCCTGGTTGGCAGGGCGGGGAGCTGGAGTTCCGTCAAGATAGGTCCACCTGAGTGCAGTAGTAGGCGAAGATTGGTCGTATTGAACAGCAGTTCCATCGCGATAATAGAAGATCCTTCTTCCGTTGGCAGGATTAACAGCACCAGTTTTTACAGCATAAAAGCTCCCAATTGATTCACCTACCCGAATTATGCTGGGACTTTCTAATGTGCTGCGGGTTATCATAATATCAGCATTTCCTGTTGCCAGAGCTGTAACTTTATTTATTTGAGTGGTGAAATTCAGGCTGGTATTCCATGTTAAAGCTTTACCGGATAAAACATTGGCATTCAGTGTAAATTCCCAACCTTTATTCCACATACTACCAATGTTGGTAAGGATGGAATTACCCGGGATACCTGCTGAAGGTGATTGTGGGTCGGCAAGAACCATTCCGTCGATATCATTTCTATAATATGCAACTTCGCCGGTGATACGGTTATTCAGCAAGCCAAATGAAAATCCTATATCGGTTTTCTTACTGGTTTCCCAACTTAAGTCTCTGTTCCCGGCCTGTGAGAAAGACAATGCGGCGTTAGACCCGTTTAATCTCGGATTGAAGAAACTATAAAATGCAAAGTCATCAATTCCCTGGTTATTACCTACTTCCCCATAGCTGCCCCGTAGTTTAAAGGTGCTAAGGGTGTTGGCTAGTGCTGACTTTTTAAAGAAATCTTCTTCAGAAACTATCCAACCCATGGATGCGCCTGCGAAATTACCGAACTTTTTACCCGGTGCAAATGCAGAATATCCATCACGACGGGCATTAATTGACAGATAATATTTCTTTTTATAATCATAATTGACACGGGAGAAATAGGATTGAAGAAAGTTTTCACCAAGAAAGTTTCCGGTTGGTACTATGGAACCGAACGCACCCTGGAACACGTTATAGTATGGATCATTAACGATTCGTCTGTCAGCGCCCCAACCATCACTTTTTGAATATTGCTGCTCAGTACCTATTAAAACTCCAAGATTGTGATTTTGCCTGATAGACACATTATAGTTCAGTATGTTTTGCCAGGTAGATCTTTTGTAACGTGCCATAGTATTTGACGCCGCTCCTGCAAGCCCTGCTCCATCGCCGTGCAGAGCATTTCTGAATTCTTTGTTTTCAACCAATAGGTAGTCAATACCATAAACGGTTTTAAAATCCATTCCTTTAATCAGCTTAAAGCCAATAAAGGTATTTGACATAATCCGGTCACTTTCTGAACTAAACTTATTTAGGTCAAGTATCATTTTAACATTAGGGTGTGCTCCTAAAGGAGTTTTATTATTCCCCTGCCCGCTTTCTTGCCCAACAAGATAATTGTACGTGCCATCATTATTAAATGGACCTATGTTAGGTACAAGGCGAAACGCTAAACGGGATGCATTTCCAAATGAAAATGCGTTAAGTACTCCGGTATTCAGACCGTTATTATTGGAATTAGTGTAGTTTAACGACCCACCCACCGTAATACGGTCGTTTACTTTATGATCAAGTGTAAAACGGCCGGTTTTACGGGTAAAATCGTTATTTACCATCATGCCTTCCTGGTTAGTATAACCCGCTGAGAAGAAATATTGGGTTTTATCGCTGGCCCCTGAAATGTTCACATTGTGATTATGAGCAAATCCGGTGCGGAAAACATAATCAGACCAGCGGGTATCAACCAATTTGCCATTTGCATCAGTCATGGTATAAAAACCACGGGTAGTACCATTAGGGGGTGTTCCGGCATTTGTTAAAGCCTCATTTTTGATCATAGTAAATTCTTCAGCATTCAACATTTCGATGAGGTTATAAGCTTTAGTATAGCCAAACCAACTATCGTAATTAACCTTAACCTTCCCGGATTTACCTTTTTTGGTTGTTATCAGCATTACACCGGCAGCCGCTCTTGAGCCATAAATAGCAGCAGCAGAAGCATCTTTAAGAATCTCAATACTTTCAATATCAGTAGGGTTCAGGTCGCTAAGAACGTTGTTGGATGCCATACCACCTACGTCGCCGGTCCAGGAAGGAACTCCGTCAATTACGACAAGAGGAAAAGAACTCAGTGAAATGGAGTTAATACCACGAATTCGGATAACAGGAGGGTTGCCAAGTACACCATTAGGGATAGTTATGTTAACCCCTGCAGCACGACCTGATAATGCCTGGTCGAAACTCTGCATGGGCACATCTTTTATATTAGTACCGGAAATCTGGGAGATGTTACCGGTTACATCTTTTCTCCGTTGCGTACCGTAACCCACCACTACTACTTCGTCCAAACTCTGCACATCTGCTGCCAAAACTACATCAATCACTGCTCTTCCCTTCACCGCAACCTCCTGCGTTACAAACCCAATATAGGTAAATACCAAAACAGGATTGTTCTCTGGAACATCAATGGTATACCTCCCATCCAGATCTGAAGTAACTCCAACTGTGGTTCCTTTAATTTTAATGCTTACCCCCGGCAGGGTTTCGCCTTTACCGTCTGTAATCTGACCCTTTACCAGGATATCAGAACCTGCAATTATGGTTGCATCTTTTAGTTTAATCGATGCCCCATACGCAGCTTCTCCTTTTTCATCACGGATAATACCCGATATAATAATTGGGGGTGCGATCACCTCAGATATTTTTTCACTAGCCAGACTGGTTGAATTTAATTCAAGGAGTATTTTTTTGTAAAGAGGAGTGTGTGTATGTAAATTTTTAGCCGAAGCAGGAAAGCCGCAGAAAAGATTAATAACAGAAAAAAATACGGTGATCTTTGTTAAAAATATTATATAACATTTACCTCTCTCATGTAGAGAATTTTTCATAATTTGAATTCTTAAGTGTTAAAACAATGGATGTATAGATATCATCAGCTGTCCGAAGCCGGGTAGCTTTCATTGTAGATTTTACATTTACTTCCTTCTATCATAAATTTTTCAGGATGGAAGATTTTTTACGTATTTTTCACATCATACACATTGGCTTTAGCGAGTTTTCACATAACATTCATTAAAAGTAATGGCTGGGAAGACTCTGCCCCACCTGATTTTATTTTTTCCTCTTTCTTAGTCGATAATCCTCTAATAAAACCAGAAAATTTTATCTTTTTTAGAACATTATGACTTATTATCAATTTTTATTAGCAATATTCGGATTTTTTTCATAAAAAACACAATATATTTACTGTAAATTAATAATTAATTGAATTTTTAAACACGTATTTCCATAAAATACCAAATAATTCATAGCTGTAAGAGCAAATAATATACACAAAAGGGTCATAAGTCTCTAATTTTGACTTGTAAAACTAAAGCAAAAAATGAAGAATCCGACCAGACGTCAATATTACAAAAGAAAACGATACAGTCGGCAATAAAAAAAAGCGGGAAAGAAGTCAGACATTCCCTTATTTGCTCAAATCATTAAACTCATACTAAGGCATCTGTTGATTAATTGTGTGGATATTTACCACTCGGATAAACGCTATCTGAAACATCTTAAGACACTTATTCAAACGGATTAGAAAATTGTTCGGACAGATATGATGTCATTTCGGATAAAATTCTTTAACACGAATTTCTTCTTGAAGCGCCTCATCTTCTTTGCCTAATTTCCTTAATAATACAACCCTGTATGTATGACATTTAGCTGCAACATATGAGTCGGGGAAAGAACGTGCAGATTGAGTGAACAGGTCATAGGCTTTTTGCAGAGATTCTTTATCCTTACTTTTCATTAATTCCTTTCCTTCTGTATAATCTTGATGCCAGCGTCTTGCTACCGGACTCATCCGTTCTGCTTCCTGTAATGTTGTAAATTGGGGTGGAAATTTAGCACTTGTTTTAGCAAGGATTGGAGGGACTGTTCCCTTAAAGAATTTTTCGATTGCCTTACAGAAAGCTAAGGCCTCATTATAATTATGTTCCCGGGTTTTCAGGCGTTTTTCTTCCCCGGGATTAGTAAACAGAGAGGCTTCTGCAAGCACTCCGGGAATACCATAGCTTCCACGTAATACGGATGATCCTGCCGCGGAGAATATTGTGAAATCTGAAACTACGCTTACCGGTGTTTTGGTCTGATACATATATTTTTGAATGGTTTTTGAAAGATACTTGCTGAATACAACTCCTGCCTGATTCTCTGAAGCAAGTCCATGGTAATAAATGATAGGGAAATTAACTGTAGAATCTGCGGTTGCATTATGATGAATTGACAGAAAAAAATCAGCCCTGTTGTCTATTGCAATTTTTGAACGCTCAGCCAGAGGGACAGGAACATCAGAACTCCTTGTCAGCAGAACCTTAGCACCCTTTTTCTCTAGCATTTCCTTCAGGAGTAAGGCCACCCTGAGGTCTATCCACTCTTCGCGCTCGCCCGAAGCGCTCTGACGATAAGTATCCAGAGCTGCAGAGCCTCCATGCCCCGGATCAATACATATTATCTTTCCTGACAAAGAAGATTGTTCTTTTGAACTTACCTGGGCAGAAATATTCAGAACCGGTAATTGAAATAAGATAATTGAAAGTATGGCTATTGTTTTAATTCTTTGCATGATTTATGGTATGAGCATTTTAATTATTTAGGATATTGCCGGACAAATCTGTCTTACTTTCGATACTTTACTTTTTGTTAATCGTTGAGCATCTGCAGACTGGCTTTACAGCATCCAGATAAACAGGCTAAAGAGACTGCTGAAAATAATATTATTCGTTTTTCGGATTTTTGGAATCATTCGATCAAGGGGGATTTTTTCTATAAATATTGAGTTATCAGCCTGCTATACAAAAGATATTACAGATCTGCTTAGCAGATTATTTTCATGCAAAATACTTTTCTGAATGTTTAATTCATAGCTGTCCGAACAGATCATATACGATGTCAAAATTACAAAAGAAAGCGATTCAGTCAGCCATAAAAAAAGCAGGAAAGAAGTCAGACAGTGTATAAGTTTCACTTCAAATTATTTAAAAAAAAGTGTAACCTTGTAACAAGTCAAAAAATGTAATTGCGCTGCAATTAAAACTCTATTTAATAAGCCGGACTTAAATTACTAACTAATGTATTGTTTATGAAAAAAAAAATACTCATGCTATTTTTGGGCACTTTTTTATTGGCTGCACAGGCTATTGCTCAACAAATAATGGTTTCGGGGAAGGTAACCTCCTCTGAGGATGGTTTTCCCTTACCAGGTGTTTTGGTAAAAATCAAAGGATCTAACACCCTTGTGCAAACCGGCCCCAATGGCACTTATTCTATTAGAGCCAATCCGCAGAATATATTGGTATTTAACTATCTGGGTACTCTTTCTGAGGAAAGAACTATTGGAACATTACGAGTGATTGATGTTGCATTGAAAGCAGATGCCATGAGTTTAAATGAAGTTGTGGTTACCGCTTTTGGTGTAAAACAGGAACTTAGAAGTTTGGGATTTTCAACCCAGAATGTTAAGTCAAAGGAAATTGTAGATTCAAAACAGCCAAATTTGGTAAATGCATTGCAGGGAAAAGTCGCTGGTGTGCAAATTACCAATTCCAGTGGTTCAGCAGGGTCTTCTTCACATATAATGATTCGTGGCGGAAGTTCTTTGAGTGGGAATAATCAACCTTTATTTGTGGTGGATGGTATCCCTATTGATAATTCTACACCGGTAGGTCAGGGTGGTATGGTAGCCGCATCTATAGGTCAGGTTGGTCAGACAGCCTCAACTGCGCCTGCATCGAATAGAGCAATAGATATAAACCCGGAAGATATTGAGAGTGTAACGGTATTGAAAGGACCAGCTGCAGCTGCATTATATGGCATTCGTGCTGCATCCGGAGCAATTGTAATCACAACTAAAAAAGGTACCGGAGGCGCAGCGAAAATTTCCTATCAGAATAATTTCTCAGTTGATAATGTAAATAAACTTCCTACAATACAAGGGAAGTTTAAACAAGGAGAACAGGGTGTTTTTAATGCAACAGCATCAGACTCATGGGGACCGGAGTTTTCCTCCAGTGATCAGATTTATGATAATCTTGGTAACTTCTTCAAAAATGCATTTACTCAAAGCCATGATTTGTCTGTAAGTGGAAGCTCTGAACAGACCAGGTATTATACTTCTGCCTCGATATTTGACCAGGGTTCAATTGTGGATAATTCGGATTTTAAAAGGAAGTCGTTCAGGTTAAATGCTGATACTAAAATAGGGGAAAAGCTTACAGTAGGCGGCTCAGCAAATTATGTACGTTCAGACAGAAATTATGTTCCTCAGGGAAGTGCTAATGGTGTAATGGGCGCTTTATTCTGGCCTCGCAATGATGATATGAAAAATTATCTTAATGCTAATGGCACACAAAGAATTTTCAACCCAGCCGACAATGATAATCCGTATTGGACGATCAGGAATAAACCACTAATTAACAACATAAACCGGATTATTGCGATAGGTAATATTGATTATAATCCTTACAGCTTTTTGAATATCACTTATCGGTTAGGAACAGATTATTTCGGTGAAACCTTCAAGTCAATAAGAATGCCGGGCACACTGGAGACTTCTGCTATCAGAGGTGCAATTGCACAATCTACCGGTAATAATCAGATTACAACCTCTACTGTTATTGTAACTGGAAAAAAGACCATTGCTAAAGACTTTAAATTTAGTCTTGCACTGGGACAAAACTTAGAGAGTGCGACCAACCAAACCACAACCTCTTCAGCAATCAGGTTTATCGATCCAACATTCCCAAGTATCAATAATACTGTAGCTGCTGACCGTACAGTTTCAGAGAACTTAAACCGCAGAAGGATTTTCGGGTTGTTTGGGGATTTTGCAGTTGATTGGAAAAGTATTGCATATCTTAATCTCAGGGCGAGAAATGATTGGTCTTCTACTTTACCAGTTACAGATAACTCGTTCTTTTATCCGTCTGTAAGCGGGGCTGTGATATTTACAGATCTGTTAAAAGAATGGGGGATGAAATCTAATGATAACACATTCTCTTATGGTAAGATCAGAGCTGCATATTCTGAAGTTGGAAAGGATGCACCTCCACATGTAACGTCCACTTCACTCGGATCAGTGACCAATACTTTTACAATCAATCCAAGAGGATTTATTACAAATGCAAATAATCCTTTTGGCAACCCAACTCTGGTACCGGAATTTACAAGGGCCTTTGAAATAGGTACGGATTTAAGGTTTATTAAAAACCGTTTTGGAATAGATCTTACCTATTATAAAAGTAAATCAAGTAACCAGATCCTTGCAACCAGGGTGCCTCCGTCAGCAGGAGCCTTCCTGACCTATTTAAACGGAGGGTCTATTAAAAACGAAGGGGTAGAGATTGTATTCAATGCACAAGCTATCGTAAATCCAAATTTCAAATGGTCAATAGATGTCAATTTTGCCCGCAATACCTCTATCGTAAAAGCGTTGCCGGGTACCTTAAATCGGATAGAACTGTCTGATGCATCGGTTGTAGGAAATGTTGCGCAAGCTGCAGCTTTTTTAAATGGAAGTTTATTTGGGATAAATGGTAATGTTTGGAAGCGGAATGCAAACAACGAGCTATTATTAGGTAATGATGGTTATCCTCAGGTTCAAACAGCCTTGACCAATATTGGAGATAGAAATCCTGATTTTAACTCGGGGATTACAAATACCTTTACTTACAAGAATCTAAATCTTGCCTTTATGGTTGATGTACGCATAGGTGGTAAGGTGTTTAATGCTTCTGAGAATTCCTTAGTGCGTTCCGGATTAAGTCTGAAAACCCTTGACCGTGGTAACAGAGTATTTGATGGAATAATTGAGTCTACGGGCATGAAAAATACGATCTCTGTGCCATTAAACCAGAATTATTATCAGTCCATATACGCCAACCAGGGGTATGATTTTGTTGAGGATGGAGGCTGGTACAGACTTCGTTATGTCACCTTAAGCTATAATATGCCTGTCAAATTTCTTGATATCATGAAAGTTAAAAGTTTGTCCTTTACTGCAACCGGCCGCAATTTGATCCTGATTACTAATTATTCAGGTGTGGATCCGGAAGTTTCGGGAAGCGGCGCCGGTGTAGGTGGTTCAGGGTCGTTTGGTTTTGATAATTTAGGTGTACCGGCTACCCGCGGTGTAGATTTAGGTTTAAGATTAACCTTTTAACAGACAATTGATTATGAAACGGATGATAAATATATATAAAGGAATTACTTACCTGGTTTTAGGAACAGTGTTGCTCAACACATCCTGCAAAAAGTACTTAGATGTAAATAAGGATCCTAATAATCCTTCTAAAATTTCGGCAGCCAGTCGTTTAGTTGGGGCGATCACGACTTCTAATGGCTCTGCATTATGGAGAGGAAGTCGCGAGGTGACAGGCTTAACCCAATATGGTGTAACAAAACTTACAACAGGAGCCAATCTTAATGCCGAAACCTGGCGCTTTACTTCGGCGTATTTCCTATGGCAAAATGCGTATGTGTTTACTATGCCTAACTGTGTGGATCTAATTATCCTGGGAGAAGAAGAAGGAAGTCCGCATTTTATCGGCGCAGGTAAAACTTTGCTGGCCATGAACTTTGGTCTCCTAACAGATCAGTACGGGTCAATAGTAGTAGATGATTTTTACGATGGTAAATCACAACTCAATTTAAATCCTAGGATGCAGGATCAGGAAACTGTGTACAAGCGTATTGATAAGCTGCTTGATGAAGCAATTGTGGCGTTCAATAGTACGTCTAATAAAACAGCACTGAATGCTAATGGAGGAGATATCTTATTTCAAGGCGACATAAGCAAATGGAAACGATTTGCATGGGCTTTAAAAGCCCGTTACCTTAATCATCTTTCTAAAAAGGCTACACTTTATAGTCCGGCCAAGATTATTGAAGCGTGTAATAATGCATTTAATACCGATGGTATGGATGCTGAGTTCCCTTATTTATCAGGCGGCATGGAAACAGACCAGAATCCCTGGTTTAGCTGGGGTGGTTTTGTTCTTCCAGCAGGGGTTACTGATCCAAACAGTAATTTGTTTAACCCGAGATATTTTGCATGGAGCCAATTTTTTGTCAATATGCTAACAACACTGCCTGTAACAAATACTAATTTTGCGGATCCGCGAATCAGCAAGATCATGAAGCCTGCGCTATCAGATGGCCAGTATAGAGGATTAATATCCGGAGGAGGATTGGTTGGAGGTCAGGGGACCCTCGCAAACGGGCAGCCGGGTGATTCTAAAAAGACAAATGGAAATGATTATGGCAGATTTAGTAACAGTGGGTTTTATACGAGTGAAAAATCTCCTATCCCGTTTATAACCTATTCTGAGGTAAAATTAATTGAAGCAGAAGCCAAATTGAGAAGTAACGATTTTACAGGAGCTTCGCTTGCCTATGAAGCTGGCGTAAAAGCTAATATGCGTAAGCTGGGAGTCAGCCAGTCAGATATTAATGTGTATTGGCTAGCTCAGCTCGCAGATGGCCTGAATGCGCACTTTGGCAATTTGACACAAGGACTGAGTCATATTATGAGACAGAAATATATTACTTTGTGTTTGAACCCTGAAACCTGGGTAGATATGCGCAGAACTGATTTTAGTCAGGCAATTTACGGGCCATCACTGGTACGTCCGCTAAATTTAAATACAGTAATATTTGATGCCAATAACCCAACTCAATGGATCAGAGGAATGGTTTATGAAGGTAATGAGCAAACGCGTAATCCTGCAGCAGTAGGGGATAATTCAGAAAAATTCCGCTTACTAACTCCTTTATGGTGGGATAAGAATTAATATGATTTGATCAGGGGAGGCATATAAAGCTTCCCTTTCTTGTTTCAAAAGACATTCCATTCCAAAAGCGTTACCGAAATCCCGCCATAATTCTTCACATAACTCATGTATCCGTCGGTAGAGGAATCATGGTTGACCATTTTACTTGAATGGCTATTTTAAGAGGTATTAAGTGCAGTTTACCAATGTTGGTATACACTTAAAATACCCAGGTCGCCGTGACGCACCCCGGAAACCGGCAATAAGACCGGACTTTCACCGGATCGCCTGGGTGTATTGTTAAAGGATCAATTGCGATCATCTAACCATTTGCCAGAACGAAAGTAAAAATCAGGCGCCTTACCTGTGCTGTTTGAATTAACGGTAGTTCTTATTTATTTAACGGGAATTAACCTTCTCAAGACCTGTCGTGTCAGGCATGTTATGGTCCACGTATATCTGCTCCATCCAATCCAAAAATCTGTAGCGCAAAGACTTGAACCACAATAACAGCTTATTTAACTGTCTGTGATATTGCGGTTTCGAAGACTTCTGATGATAGTAGAATACCTCGCCAAATCTCAGGAAATCTTCAAGCTCTACAATGCGGGTTCCGGCTTCCATTTTCAAGTATTGGGTCAGCGAATAGCCAGCCTGTTCGGCCATAAATTCCGCTGACAGGCCGAGTTGCTCCCGCCCGTCAACGATTCGCTCAACAATTAAATGCTGGTCATCCCGCCATTGTTCGGGGGTGTAGGCTAAGATTTCTTTGACCGGAACCATTTTATCAAGCGGTAAATTCCGTAAACAACAGGGCTCAGTAACAGCAATACGGCAAAAAACGATTTGACGGGTGATGGATCCGGCTTCCCTTGATCCCCATGAACTAGTATCTGTTCAAACCCCTATAGGGCCCTCCGTGGTAAAAAGCCGCTTGAGTTATATGAGTATTCCGTTTGGAAATGGGTCTGGAGACTGCGACAAATTATGCTCCATCACTTTTTCCGGGTTCGCTGACCGGACTGCAGTTTCTGAATTTCCTTAATGTCCGCAAGGTCCTGCTTTCTTCCAGACGCCTGTTTGTTAACCAGGAAATCATCAAGGCCGATATAGTTAAGGACAAGATCATCTTCCAATTGAATTTTTTGCATACCCATAGAGGCTTCACTGAATGTAACTCCATCTATGCTATTTAATATATCTATGCGTAATGGCGGATAACCAATTTGGCTGATAAAACCGGGTTTGAGAAAGTCTTCCTCTACCAGTCCAAGGGATTCCATCCCAAATTCCTTTAGCACCTTTACCACTTTAGCCGCGTTGTCCTGAGATACTTCAATCCAGATATCCAAATCACCTGTATGCCGTGGTTTGCCATGAAGTGCAAGTGCGTAGCCGCCAACTACCATATATGCGACGTTATATTTACTCAGCAAACTCACAAAATCTTCGAAATCCTGTTCTAAGATCATGGTTTCAATCTTCTTTTTATAATACTGGTCTTATCCATTATCTGTCCCTTCGTAAGAGACTGCCTTACAAGGAAAGTAACCGCAGCCAAACGTTCAACAGGTGTCTTATCCAGCCAATAGTTTACGTCGCGTGCGTGATCATTTGCTTCTTTAAGTGCTACTTTTCTAACTACGGCAGTTATTTTTCGTGCCGGGACTTTAGGCTGCGAAAATATATTTTTACGTTCTACCCGCACGTTCTCAGTTTCGTACGGCACTTTTGCTTTACTAAGATAATTGCTCAGCGTATTATAATTGTAGTCCTGATAACTAAGGCAAAAGTTTTTTAGGCTCGAAAAAATCTCAATAGCGTTTGCAGGATGGTTTTTCCAATAAGCCACTATTACACGCTTGTTTTGATTTTTGCTTTGCATTATGTAATATAACAAATATAAGGCTAATATTGGTCATTTGATAACCAAATCCTTAAGCCGAGTTTCCTTGTTGTGCCAAATGCTGAATTTCTTTGACTGGTTAACAGATGTGGGTTTCGATCCCAGGAATCGCAGCATAACTGTATAATATTATCTGATCAGTTTATCCGCGCAGTATCTTTTTGTAAAGCTTTTTCAGGACGAGACACTATTTCTTCTCCTTTACTTAGTAATAATATTGAACCAGACCCAGCTTTATTTTTTTCTATGTGTCCCGTACAATCTGTAGCCGGGATAACTAAATATTTTCTACTTTAAGTCAGGTAAATAATTACGATATCTTTACAATTGCTTTTAAAAGAATTTAATTTGATTTTCCAATACCAAACCTTACCATTCATGCAAAAAATTCCATTATTATTTTTGATTCTTTTACTATCAGCTAACCTGATTGCACAGGATGAAAAAACGACAACTTCCCAGGTTTCTTACAAAAAAGAAATAGATAAGCTGGCCGCACATAAAAAAATTCAAAGCGCATTTAAGATTATCCAGGAACTGGAGCCCGCGACCATGAAAGAGTTAATTGAACTTACACAGATTCCGGCCCCTCCGTTTGAAGAACAAAAAAGAGCTGAACGTTACAAACAAATGCTCCAGGCGGCAGCCATTGATTCAATCTGGATTGATGAAGTGGGCAACGTGGTGGCTTTGCGAAAAGGAACAGGAAATGGAAAAACAATTGTGCTTGAAGCACATCTGGATACGGTATTTCCCAGGGAAACTGATGTAACTGTAAAAATTAAAGGTGACACGTTGTTTGCCCCTGGAGTTGGTGACGATACCAGAGGTTTGAGTATGGTTTTGACAGTTTTAAAAGCGATGAATAAAGCAGAAATAAAAACAGCGTCTGATATTTTATTTGTCGGGGTGGTTGGTGAAGAAGGTTTGGGAGATCTGCGTGGAGTGAAACATTTGTTTAAAAAAAATAATCCAAAGATTGATACCTATATCGCCATTGATGGTGGAGATATAGGTCGTATCAACACTATGGGATTGGGATCACTACGATACAAGGTTACGTTTAAGGGTCCGGGTGGTCATTCATGGGGAGCATTTGGTTTGGCCAATCCGCACCATGCCATGGGAAAGGCCATTGATTATTTTAATCAGGCTGCTGCGTTATATGTAACTGGCGGACCCAAAACCACTTACAATGTAGGTCGCATTGGTGGGGGTACTTCTGTAAACTCCATTCCTTTCGAAACATGGATTGAAGTGGATATGCGTTCAGAAAGTCCGGAGAAATTAAAAGGAGTGGAGAAAATATTTCTGGAACAAATGCATAAAGCATTGACTGATTATAATGCCACAGTAAAAAAAGGAGCTAAACTAACAACTGATATTGAAAAAATTGGCGAACGACCTTCTGGAGAATTAGCAGAAACTTTGCCCTTGATACAAAGAGCCCTGGCCGCAACGGAATATTTTAAAGTTAAGCCATTTCTTACCCGTGGTTCAACCAATTCCAATATTCCCATTGCAATGGGAGTGCCGGCCATTACCATCGGTCGTGGTGGAAAAGGCGGCAGTGCCCATTCCCTGGACGAGTGGTGGATGAATGATAGAGGTGCTGAAGCTATAAAACTTGCTTTATTAATTCTGGTAGCCGAAGCCGGACTTTCTAATTAATTTTTTAAAAACATTTAACTGACTGGTGGGGGTTCTTTATACAAGTAAGGAAATTGAGTTTGCTAAAAAAATCAATCCTCATTTACTTTCTCTTATCCTGCCATTGAAACAGCAGGAACTGTCAAGCCATTAAAATCGATAGGAAATTCCGGCGGAGGTTCTACGGATGTTGGAGATGTTAGTTATGCTGTTCCTAGTGTCGGATTGAATGCTGCAAGTTGAGTACCCGGTACGCCTGCTCACAGCTGGCAGGCAGTTGCCTGTTGTTTTTAAGTTTTAATCTGTTGAATTTCTTACTTATCATCCCGGATGAAATTTTAAAAAAAGATATAAAAATTCATGTTGTCTTCATCTTGGGGTATGATGTTCGCGTATAATATGACATCTACCAAATGTAAATATATACCGCATAAACAAATTAAACCCTAAAAAAAAGACAATGAAAAATTTTATTACGTTTGGAATGACAGTGCTTAGTACAGTGCTGATTCTATCATCATGTGAAAAAGATGACTCTTCTGGAAGCGGTAAACTCTCTTACCGGGTTAAACCAGCTAACTTTACAGCATCAATTGGTTCATCTGGATCAGGTAGCGGTTTAATTGTTGGCATTAATTCAAATTCAAGTATAACCTGGACTTCCGGATCTTTATACATTAGTGAAATTGATTTTGAAGCGAAAAGTAAGAATAGAGAGATTGAATATGAGCTTAAACAGCCTGTAACTGTTGATTTATTTAACCTAAGTCCATTGTTGGGAAGCATTACTATACCAGATGGTACATATGATGAAGTAGAATTAAAACTGGAATTGAAAAAGTCCGCTTCTTCTAATATTCCACTTACTTTGAAAGGCACTTATACCGATGGTAGTGGCGCTAAAATCCCCGTTGAATTTTACTTGAATGAAGATTTTGAAGTAGAAGTAGAAGCTGAAGACCTGGTTGTTAAAGGAACCAATGATTATATAGGCTTAATTAATGTTCAGCTTAACAAGTTTTTGACCAACGTTATTTCGACTGATTTGAGCAGTGCTTCTAAGACTAACGGGGTAATTGTAATCTCAAATACTTCGAATTCCAATCTTTACGCTAAGTTAAAGGCAAACTTGAATGCTTTCGCGGATTGTGATTTTGATGATTAATTAATCGGTAAACTTTTTAAAAAAGAGGCTGTGTGGAAATGCAGCCTCTTTTTTTATGCTAAAAATTCAATATCGGGAAAGCTTACACTTTTCCCAAACCAATTCCGAGCTATTCTATATCCAAGATCTTCTCAGTTAACTAACCTAATTCTCCGTAAAAGTCAACCTAAAGTGGGAATTGTCAGGGATGAGATGGGGCAATTAAAATTCCTTTGTGACGATTTTATATATAGGGAATAGCATAAAGACTGGCTCCGGGAACTTTAAGAGGCTAAATGAATCTGCCTGACAAAATGGGATCACTGGTTCCAACCTGAAAGACCCATTTGCCCATGCGCAATTCTTTAAAAACACCGCAATTAAAGGTGAAAAAATGCGGGCCCCCGACTTTGCCAAGACGCAGAGGGCAAAAGCGGCTTAAGAAGCATGAATGGTTAACCGACTGAAAACCTTTTTTATTTTCTTCTCCACAGATGCTCATGCTCCAAACCTTGAACTAGAAGGTATGATATAAACCTTACTCTTAAAATTAAAAAAAACCGGCAATATCGTAGATTGCCAGCTTTTGAATATCAAATTTTGTTTGTTAAGAACCGGCCAGGCACATATGTAATGAAGGCTTACCGAATGGCCTATATATGACAGTTTTTCCTTTACCTTTAAGTCAGGTTCAATTAGTAAATAATCCTGCAATATTTCCTTAAAACCCCGGCATATGAATAATCATCACTTTTTAAATTTTTAGTGATAAAAGTATTTTTGGAATTAAAAAGCATAACATCAACACTAGCATGTGTAATCTGAAATCTGAAAAAAATGAGCAATTCAAAATCTAAAGATCCTGGCAATAACCTCCAAAACACAGATAATAGCCGCCGTTCTTTCCTGATGAAAGCGACAGCTGCAACTATAACTCTTGCTGGTGTTAATTTCTTAACCTTAGCGGAAGATAGTTCTGTAATCGATAAGGAACTTCAAGCGCAAATTCCGTGGTATCGACGCGTGACGCGCTGGGGTCAGACCAACATTACTGAAAAGGATCCGATTATTTACGATATTGGCTGGTGGCGTAATCACTGGAAAAACACTCAGACACAAGGCGTAGTAGTTAATGCAGGTGGAATAGTGGCGTATTATCCGACCAAAATTCCACTTCATTATAAAGCCAAATATCTCCAGGGTCGTGACCTTTTTGGTGATTTATGTCGTGCCGCCCATGAAGATGGGCTAGTGGTGTTTGCCCGCATGGATTCAAACCGGGCGAACGAAGAGTTTTACAAAGCTCACCCTGATTGGTTTGCCATCGATGCAGTTGGCAAACCTTACAGGGCAGGCGACCTTTATATTACCTGCGTCAATAGCCCCTACTATAACGAACACATCCCGGCTATCCTAACCGAGATCGCGAATTTATATCATCCGGAAGGATTTACCGATAACAGCTGGAGTGGATTGGGTCGTGATTCAATATGTTATTGTGAGAATTGCAAAAAGAGTTTCCAAACGAAAACAGGTAAGGAAATACCAAGGGTAAAGAATTGGGATGATTCGGTTTACCGCCAATGGATCAGATGGAATTACGACCGGAGATTGGAAATATGGGATTTGAATAACCGTACTACTAAAGCAGCTGGTGGACCGGATTGCACCTGGTCAGGTATGAATAGTGGCTCAATCAGTGGACAAGCCAGGAGTTTTCGCGACACAAAAGAGATATGTCGACGGGCTGATATCATTATGCTTGATCATCAGGCCCGTAGTGATGAAGGTGGTTTTCAGCATATTACGGATATAGGAAAAGTAATTCATGGGGTATTAGGCTGGGATAAGTTAATACCAGACAGTATGGCGATGTACCAACAAGGTAGACCTCAGTTCCGTGTGGCAAGTAAACCAGTCCAGGAGGCTCATATGTGGATGATAGAAGGTTTTGCCGGTGGTATCCAACCCTGGTGGCATCATGTAGCTGCTTACCATGAAGATCGTCGGATGTACCACACGGCAGAACCTATATATAGGTGGTATAAGGCAAATGAAGAATTCCTGATTAACCGTAACCCGATAGGAACAATCGGAGTTGTTTGGTCACAGGATAATACGGATTACTATGGTCGTGATGAGGCTGAATTGTTGGTAGAACTCCCCTGGCGAGGTATTACTCAGGCGTTAATCCGTGCCCGGATACCCTATCAGCCGGTTCACGCTGATCACATCGATCGCGATGCTTCAAAATTTAGTTTACTGGTGTTGCCAAATATTGGGAGTATGTCAGTTAATCAGGTAGCAAGTGTTAAGCGGTTCGTCGGGCGTGGTGGAAATTTGATTGCAACTGGCGAAAGCAGTTTGTACAATGAAGCCGGAGAATTACTTAAAGATTATGCTCTCAGCGATTTATTTGGGGCCCATTTGGTTTCGCAAACTAATAAAAAAGACATAGCAGTAATGAAAGGTACTGTTCACTCATACCTTCGGTTAACTCCGGAGATGCGAAGCAAGGTATACGGACCTCAAACAGGTACCGAACCTGCTATTGTGGGAGAACGCCATCCTGTATTAAAAGGTTTTGAAGAGACGGACATACTCCCATTCGGTGGAGTACTGAAGCCTGTCAGAACTGACTCTGGGGCAAAGGTAATCATGACTTTTATTCCGGAGTTTCCTATCTATCCCCCTGAGACGGCATGGATGAGGGAACCAAAAACGGATATACAGGGTCTGATTCTTAACACAACAACAGGTGGTAGTCGTATCGCTTTTATGCCCGCTGATATCGACAGACAGTTTGCCCGTTATAATCTTCCGGATCATGGTAATCTGCTGGCAAACCTTATCCGCTGGACGTCAAAAGATAATATCCCCCTGGCTGTGGAGGGCGCAGGGATGATTGATTGTAACATTTACCATCAGCCTGGTCGTCTGATTTTACATATGACTAACCTTACCAACTCAGGAACCTGGCGCCAACCCATAGAAGAATATATTGCTATCGGACCGATTTCTGTTAGAATCAAGCTTTCAGAAGATGTAAAAGGTAAAAATCTGAACTTGTTAGTATCCGGTCAGAAAATTTCTGCCCTTGTAAAAGATGGTTGGTGCCAATTCAAAATCAATTCAATTTTGAACCATGAGGTCATAGTAATATCCTAAAATAACATTCATCATTTGTTGGAGACTATACTGCATTGAGGAAAATTGCCCGGTTTAATCTGACAGGCAATTTCATAATATCATGTAAGATTATAACAATTTCTAAATTATTTTAAGATGAAAAGCAAACTTCCTATTATAAAAGGACTAATTCTGATGCCTCTATCATTTCTTCTGATAGCTACGTTAAATTGTTATGCAGGCAACGAAAATCCAGTGTTTTCCATTGTAACCGACAAAGCGCCTGGAGTTTCCGTTTCTCATGGTCTTACTAAACTAACGGATGCATTGCAGGCGAAAAATATCTCTTTTGAAAAAGTTGGATCAATGAGTGAAGCCCGGGGAAATTCAGTCATTGTAACAGGTTTGGCATCTGGAAAGGGTGCGGCTGCGCAGATGTTGAAAGCTGGAAGCCGCGCTGTACCCGAAGTATCAGAGGCCTTAACAATATGGAAGACAGATTGGCAAAAGAAACCGGTTTGGGTGATCAGTGGTTTTGATGACCGGGGCCTTATGTATGGCTTGTTAGACGTCGCTAATCGCATAAGCTGGAGTGCCGACGGGAAATCTCCGATGAGTGAAGTGAAAGAAATCACGGAGAAACCAGATGTAAGCGAACGTGCAGTTTCTATTTACACTATGAACCGGGCATATTGGGAAAGCAGGTTTTACGATGAAGCCTATTGGGCACGATACCTGGATATGTTGGCACAAAACCGTTTTAACAGTTTAGTGGTAATTTTCGGGTACGAGAACGGGGGCTTTCTGGCGCCTGCTTATCCTTATTTCTTTGATGTAGAAGAATTCCCTGACGTGCAAATGGTAGGCATCACAGCACAGGAACAGCAGCGTAATCTGGCAGCATTCAATAATTTGATTAAAATGGCACATGATAGGGGGATCAAATTTACGGCAGGTATTTGGGACCACATTTATCGGGGAGGTGTTCAGGGAGGCGGCATCCCCGGAACGAAAGATGCACCTAACCAACCTGTACACGGCTTGGTATGGGGTGTGACAGGCGATAATCTTACCTCTTACAATAAAACTGCCCTGGCTAAATTCATCAAGCTTGTCCCTGACCTGGATGCCATACAATTCCGCATGCACAATGAATCCGGCCTGAAACATGACGAACAGGATACTTTTTGGTTAGACGTTTTCCGGATGGTAAAAGAGACTGCCCCCAATCTGCGCCTCGACCTGCGTGCTAAAGAGTTACCAGAATCGGTAATTCAAAGCGCTGTAGATGTGGGGGTGAATTTCAGAATAACGACCAAATATTGGATGGAACAGATGGGAATGCCTTATCATCCAACCAGGACTAATCCTGAAAAGAGTCCTATTCGCCACAGTTATGCCTATCTGCTTCGTTATCCGCAACGCTACAAAATGCACTGGAGGCTTTGGAGTGGTGGTACAACCCGAATACTTTTATGGGGGGATCCGGAATATGCCCGTCGCTTTGCAGAAAGCACTCACCTTTATGATGGTGATGGTTTTGAAGTCAATGAACCGCTTGCTACAAAAATGGAAGCCCAACCGCATGATGCTCTGCCATTTGATCTGTTAAAGCCTCAGTATCGTTACTACGATTGGGAGTTTGAGCGCTATTGGCATTTCTTCCAGGTTTTTGGCCGGATAGGCTATAATCCCGAAACATCTCCCGAGGTATGGCAAAAAGAATTTGAAATACGGTTTGGAAAAAAAACTGCTCCATTTATTGAAACAGCTCTTCATAAGGCCAGCTGGATACTGCCACGCATTGTAACCTCAGTCTATCCTTATAGCGGCTTCCCCACAACCCGGGGTTGGGCTGAAAAGCAACGGCTTGGAGATTTACCTGCTTATGCCAAAAACGAAGGAAGTGACATCCAGCAATTCGCCAATTTCGATGAAGAAGCTCAATTACTCATAGAAGGCGGAGAAATGACAAAGATTCTGCCTTCAACGAATAGCCTATGGTTTGAGCAGACTTCAGCGGATATTAACAAATTAATTACCGAAGCCGAAAAAGCCATAGGAAATAACCGGAACAAAGAATTCATTTCTACCATTACAGACCTTAAAATTCTGTCTAACCTGGCGCTTTATCATTCAAGAAGAATACCTGCAGCTGTGAGCTATCGCCTATTTGAACGCACCCAGGACGTATCTGCACTTGAAGATGCAATTGCATATGAACGCAAAGCAATTGAAGCGTGGCGACAAATTGTGGCTGCAGCTGGCGATGTTTATGCTGATGATTTAATGATGGGCGTCTGTATTGCAAATCTTTGTGGGCACTGGAGAGACGAACTTGTTTCCTTAGAAAAAGGACTTGTAAGCCTGGAGCAGAGACGACATAACTTCAAAGCTGAAGGTACTGTGAAAACTGCACCAGATTATAAACCTGTAACCAATGCAAACTACGATAAACTATTTCAAATTACACATCAACCTGTTACCAGTGTTCCCATTGGAAATCCACTTACAGTCAGTGTGAAAATAAGCGTTCCTGAGGGTGTCAAATGGGTGCGCTTGCGCTACCGCAATATAAATCAGGAAATGGATTACCAGATATTGCCAATGCGTCCAACAGGAGAAAAAGATTCGTACCAGGTGATTGTTCCTTCCGAACAAATCAATCCTAAATGGGATTTAATGTACTTCATCGAGGTCTTAGACAATAAGGGCAATGGAAGAATATATCCCGATTTGAACAAGGAAACGCCGTATATATTTGTAAAAATAATTAGATAATTAAAAATTTTACCGTTCTGTTTTTGACAGGATAAGTCTTTAGAGGCGCGCCCTGAAAATAGTCTAGTATGGCATTCAGGGCATGTATCAGGTGCCTCAATCCTTTGATAAAGATTTAATTTTTATACTGCGAAAAGCAATAGGGGTTCCCTCATTTTGCAGAAGAATGTGTCCCTTTGTTGCCATTCCAAAATTTTCCATGGTCTTATATTTACTATCTTCTACTAAAGTTTTAAAACCTGATATACTTCTATCATATTCTACTACTCTACTGCCATTCAGCCAATGTTCTATATGATTTCCATTCACAATTATTTTTGCAATATTCCACTTATTTAAAGGAACAATTTCTTTTTTATTGGCAGGTATTAAATCATATAACGATGCCAATGAGCGATATACTCCACGTTCCGGATACTTAAAATTTACCTCATCAAGTATTTGATACTCTAATCCAAGGTAGGCGCCTTTTTGACCAGGATAATTGTTGGTTACCAAATACTTAATACCACTATTTGTAGCTTTTGAAATTTTAAATTCGACAGACAGTTCAAAATTCTCAAACTGATCCGTGGTGATAATGTCTTTTTGCCCTCCATTATTAAAAACTTGAGCCATTAATTCGCCACCTTTAATAGTCCAGCCATCATTTGCTAATTTTTGCCAGCCATGAAAAGTTTTTCCATCAAAGAGTAAGCGCCATTTATTTTGTTTTTCGCTCTTTGTTAGAACATTAGGTTTCTGAGCAACTGCTGCAGTAGCTGTAATGCTTAATATGATAGCTGTAAAATAAAATATATATCTGTACATAAATTAATAAGAGTTATCGAAAATATTCATTGAAACATACTTCACTACCCAACGCTTTCTATTTTTTTAAAGTTTGCAAATACGCGATACTTTTAGGAACCTGAACATCTACATGACTACTTTCATCTTCAATATAATAATGCCGGACGCCAGCTTTTTTTGCTGCTTTTATTACGGCAGGAATATTAATCTGTCCGGTCCCAAGTACAACATCATTTTCAGGCGACGTTCCCCCAGACAAATTACCGGTTACACCCTTTCGTAGATCTTTTAGATGCATAAGTTTAAAACGTTTCCCATACTTATTTAATAATTGAACAGGGTCATGACCTGGAAAAAACGCCCATAATATATCCAATTCAAAACTCACATATTTTGGATTGGTTTTTTGCATTAGTAAATCATATAAAGTTCCATCCTGGTAAGGTTCAAATTCAAATCCATGATTGTGATAAACAAAAGTTAATCCGTGCTCCTCTTTAAGGATTTTCCCAACACGGTTAAAGTCATCAATTGCGCGTTCAGCTTCTTCCTTTGTGAATGCAGATTTATGGGGGATACCAGCAACCCGTACGTAATCAGCTCCGAGTATTTTAGCCTTTTCTGCCACTTCGGCTGTCTTATTAACCAGATCATTATAACTTACCCCAAATGATGAACACTTAATGTCCCTCTGATCAATTAAGGTTCTTAACTCAGATGCCGTTTTTCCAAACAGATTGGAAAATTCCATATCTCTGATCCCAATAGATTTAATCTTATCGAGGGTGGAAGGTACATCCTTTTCAAAATCTTTACGGTAAGTATAGGAAACCAACCCCGGTTTTCCCGGGAAAAGCATCGCCTTGCTTTGTGCGTATACATTGCCAAATCCTATCGACAGAATCACAGCGAAAATGAGAGAATTGAACCTTTGTAAAGCCATGGATAAAATGATTAAATATTAAAAAGATTAAAATTTGGTTGTTTAATTAGCCGCAGAAATATGATACTCCTAAATATTTAATCTCTGCTTAAACTTTAGGTTCCCAGCCTTTATGATATTCACGCCCCCATAATTTTTGGCCTTCTTTATCATCAAGAATATGACCGTTTTTAGGGTCGATTTTCAAATCACGGCCTAAGCGCCAGGAAATATTTCCTAACTGCATGGCAACACAACTCTTATGGCCTGATTCAACATCACAGTTAGGACGACGATTCGTCCGGATGGCGTCCAGAAAGTCTATCACGTGAAGACTGTCCAATCCTAAACTTGGGCTTGCAGTATTGCGTCCATCAATACCTTCTTCTTTCATAAGAGATTTAACCTCGTTTATCAATTTGCCGGAAAGATCATAAACTTTATACTCATCTCCCCCGGTGTCCAGGCTTCCATTCTCCCCATAGAAAATAACACCACGGTCTGCACCCTCAATCTTTCTTCCATTTGAACT
>NZ_JBKJUM010000117.1:0-62822 GCF_046590655.1 Daejeonella sp. | reverse complement strand
GATGAAAAGAATATTTATTCCTATTCATTTATTAAATACATCAGAGGCTGAAATAATACGCACATTTCTGCTTTAAAGAATTCTTAAAAACAAAATTTTAATTAGCTTTGCCGTCTTAACCAAAACAGGCTTAAATCAATATTATTATACAATTTAAAATAAAATGCAAGGTAAAGGACTAGTTAAATTCGCCGCAATAGCATTAACGCTTGCGTGTTTATATTCACTCTCATTTACGTGGATAGCGAATAAAGTTGAAAATGATGCTCAGAAGGTTGCTAATGGCAATCTGACAAAGGAAAAGGTTTACCTCGATTCTGTAGCCTTACTGCCCGTTTTCAGCAGCTTAAGTTATATTACTTATCAGTATGCTAAAGAACGTGAGATACCTTTGGGATTGGATCTGAAAGGCGGTATGAACGTTACTATGGAGATCGCGTTGAGCGAAATGGTACGTAATTTGGCTAATAAATCCACAGATGCAAATTTTAATGCAGCTATCAGAAATGCAGAAGGTGCTGTCGCGAGCGGTGATAATGATTTTATTTCTGCTTTCGGCAGAGAGTTTGAAAAAATCAGTCCAAATAGCAGACTGGCGCCGTTGTTCGCCACAAAAGAAAATGCGGGAAACTTGAAAGCCGATGCGACCAATCAGGAAGTAATCAGGTTTTTAAAGAAAGCAGCTGACGGCGCTATCGACCTCACTTTTAATATTCTCCGTACCCGTATCGACAAGTTTGGTGTTACTTCGCCGAATATTCAAAAACAAGAAGGTACAAACAGGATCCTAATAGAACTTCCCGGAGTTAGTGACCAGGATAGGGTTCGTAAACTATTACAGGGTTCTGCTAAACTCGAATTCTGGGAAACTTACGATAACATCGAAATTTTTGCCCTTCTTCAGAATGTGAACAGCATCCTCGCTTCGACAAGTAAAGCTGCAGACACAACCGCTAACACAACTGCCGCTCAGGATACTTCTAAAAGCAAACTTGCTTCATTAGGTAAAAAAGACACGACAGGTAAAGTCGACAGCACGGCTGCTTTGAACCAAATACAGGCCGAACAAGCCAAGCAAAACCCGTTATTTTCCATATTAAATCCAGCTACCTTCCAGGGCGAGAACGGGCAAAACAGCTTGCGTCCGGGTCCGGTAGTAGGTTACGCTGCCTTAAAGGATACTGCTAAAGTGAATGCTTATCTGTCTTCACCTCAGGTGAAATCTGTAATCCCTACTAACATAAAGTTATACTGGGGTGTAAAACCAATCTCACCAGATAGCAAAGTATTTGAATTATATGCGTTAAAGACCAGTAACCTTGCTGGCGGGCCAGCTTTGGAAGGCGATGTGATCTCAGAAGCGCGTTCTGATTATGATCAGCGTGGAAGTGCGGAAGTGGTAATGATTATGAATACGGAAGGCGCTCGAGCCTGGAGAACTCTAACTGCAGCCGCGTCTGCGGATCCTAACAATAAAAAGAGTGTTGCTATTGTACTTGATAACCTTGTTTATTCTGCTCCTACTGTTCAGGGCGAAATTCCAAATGGTATTTCATCTATCAGTGGCAATTTTAAAATAGAAGATACACAGGATTTGGCAAACGTTTTAAAGGCTGGGAGATTACCAGCTCGTGCGAGAATTGTGAGCGAGTACGTTGTTGGACCTTCGCTTGGTGCTGAGTCTATCTCTGCTGGTTTGATTTCTACAATAGCCGGAGTTATTGTCATCCTTTTATTCATGGCGATGTATTATAGCACTGCTGGAATAGTCGCAAATATTGCTTTATTAATCAATTTGTTTTTCCTGATGGGAGTCCTTGCGTCATTGGGTGCTGTTCTTACACTACCAGGTATTGCAGGTATAGTTCTTTCCTTAGGTATGTCTGTTGATGCGAACGTTCTTATTTACGAACGGATACGCGAGGAATTGGCAGAAGGTAAATCGATCCGGCTGGCTATAGCGGAAGGTTTCAAAAAGGCAATGCCTTCTATCCTGGATTCAAACATCACTACATTTCTTACCGGCGTAATACTCTATATATTCGGACAAGGTCCTATTGTAGGTTTTGCAACCACCCTGATGATCGGTATTGCAACGTCTTTATTCGCTGCCATCTTCATCTCCAGATTAGTTTTTGAGTGGATGCTTGAAAGGAAGCAAAACATTAAATTCTCAATTCCAGCAACTCAAAACCTATTCAAGGATTCAAAATTCGACTTTATAACAGGGCGTAAAAAGTTCTATATTCTTTCATCTGCTATCATTCTGGCAGGGATTATTTCAGCCTTCACTCAAGGATTTAGTCTTGGGGTTGACTTTTCTGGGGGACGCTCTTATTTTGTAGCGTTTGATAAGCCTGTAGATGTTGAAGACGCCCGCGCAACCTTAATTAACACGTTCGGAACGCCTGTTGAAGTAAAAACTTTTGGATCGTCTAATCAGGTTAAAATAACCACCGCTTACCTGATCAATGACAACACCCTCGCTGCTGATGACAAAGTGAATGTCAAGCTAGTAGAAGGACTTAAAAAGATCAACCCAGTATACGAGATAAAAGATTCTCAAAAGGTTGGGCCAACCATGGCAGATGACATAAAAACTTCAGCCATTTATGCTGTGGGCTTCGCCATTCTGGTTATCTTTTTATATATTATTATCCGCTTCAAGCGTATGGCCTTTGGATTTGCAGCTATTCTGGCACTCGTACATGATGTACTTGTCTTGCTGGCTATATTTACCATTTTCAACGGATGGCTGCCATTCTCACTGGATATCGATCAGGCTTTTGTAGCCGCAATATTAACGGTAATGGGTTATTCCATAAATGATACTGTTGTAGTGTTTGACCGTGTCCGTGAATATATAGGGCAACATCATTCTAAAGATGAAAATCTTCCAACCGTTATCAATAATGCCCTTAACAGCACTCTAAGCCGTACTGTTATCACAGGTATTTGTACAATGGCTGTGTTATTAATCATATTCATCTTCGGAGGCGAGATTTTAAGGGGATTCTCATTCGCGATGCTAATAGGTGTTATATTTGGTACATATTCCTCACTTTTCGTAGCTACACCATTCGTGGTAGAGTTTATTAAAGAAAAGGGAGATGAGGTCAGGAAAGCTTAAATCCTTGAACGATTTTTAGAAAAAGTCCCGCAATTGCGGGACTTTTTTTGTTTTAGTCATTTTATATCAGGATATTTGTTGTCATACTAACAATACGTATGTCAACAGAAGCATTTAGCACTTATTCTTATCTCCTTGACCGGACGGCCAGGAAGGTCAAACAATATGCACAGCGAAGGTTTAATGCAGAGAAATACGACATTACCGTAGATCAGTGGATCATAATAAAACGCCTGAATCAGCACAACGATCTTAATCAAACCCAGCTGGCAGAAATAAGCGGAAAAGATACACCTACCCTAACCCGTATCATAGATCTTCTCTGCAAAAAGGGGCTCACTGAAAGAAGGATCCAGCCCACTGACAGGCGATGTTTTACGATACATTTAACCGAAATGGGAACACAAACCGTTTTGAAATGGACCCCAAAAATGGCAGAAATACGAATGAAAGCCTGGCAAAACCTGGCGGAAGATGATTACATGAATCTCAAACGAATCCTGGACACAATTTATAGTAATCTGGACGACTAACATTGTTCAGTTTCCTGTAGTCAGTTGCCCGTTGCAAGTTAACTGGCTAGGCGATTAGAAGTCCCATTGTTATAGAAAACATGTACTTCACATTGTGGCCATCGTGATACTTGATACTTGATACTAAATACTAAGTAATTGATACTAAAAAAATGATAAATACAGATATATGCATAATTGGAGCCGGCCCTGTTGGCCTGTTCTCAGTCTTTGAAGCCGGCCTTTTAAAAATGCGATGCCATTTGATTGATACTTTGCCGCAGGTAGGTGGTCAGCTTTCTGAAATATACCCCCATAAGCCTATTTATGATATTCCGGGCTACCCCGATATTAAAGCGCAAGAGCTTGTGGATAGGCTCATGGAACAAATAGCACCATTTGATCCCGGCTTTACGTTGGGAGAGCGTGTAGAAACACTTGTAACGCAGGACGACGGATCATATCTTGTAGGTACAAATGATGGTACTATTGTTCACGCAAAAGTGGTTGTAATTGCAGGAGGGCTTGGCTGTTTTGAACCTCGTAAACCAGAGATCGAAGGATTGCTTGATTTTGAAGGAAAAGGTGTGGAGTACATGGTCAAAAATCCTGAACATTTCAGAGATAAGAAAGTTATTCTGGCAGGCGGCGGCGATTCAGCACTTGACTGGACAATATTTCTTTCTGATATAGCGGAGCAAGTAACGCTAATCCACAGGGGAGATACATTTCGCGGAGCACCGGATTCAGCTGAAAAAGTTCATGAGCTGGCCAATAAAGGTAAGATCAATCTTGTTTTACAATCCAATCTCCTTAGTGTTTCAGGAAACGGCCATCTTAAAAAAGTTAGTTATCTCGGCAGAGATAAGGTTACAGTATCACAAGAAACGGATTACCTTATACCCCTGTTTGGTTTAAGTCCTAAGTTGGGACCTATCGGGAATTGGGGTTTAAATATTGATAAATCTGCAATCGAAGTAAATACCTTTGACTATTCAACAAATATAGAGCGTATTTATGCAATTGGCGATATTAATACCTACCCAGGAAAACTAAAGCTGATACTTTGTGGATTCCACGAAGCTGCTCTTATGGTCCAGAGCGCCTTCAAACATGTTTACCCGGATCAGAAATTGAGTTTTAAATACACGACCGTTTATGGCGTAAATGCTTTCTAATAATGATTAATATTATAGTGGAAGACCGCGATGGCGAACAGCAGCCGGTAGAAATTCCAGAAGAAGTTAGCCTCAATCTTATGGAGGTATTGAAAGCATCTGAATATAATATCCTTGCTACCTGTGGAGGGATGGCGCTTTGCGCGACTTGTCATGTCCAGGTTCTGGAAGGCCTGGACCTTCTCCCTGCTCCATCAGATGCAGAAATGGATATGCTTGATACATTGCCTGATGCCGGATTTGACAGCCGGCTCGCTTGTCAGATCAGGATGAATGAGAACCTTAACGGGATGATATTCCGTATTCGGGGCGATGAACAATAAACCTTTGGAGGTGTTAACCATTAAATTATAGTATGGAGCAGCAGACAACTTATTCAAGTAAATTTCCCCGGATAGTCATCGTAGGCGGTGGCTTCGGCGGCATTGAACTAGCAAAACGCTTGAAGAATAAAGAAGTGGATATTCTCATGCTCGACAGGCATAATTATCACACCTTCCAGCCCCTTCTATATCAGGTTGCAACCGGAGGTCTTGAAGCCGATTCCATCGCATTTCCTCTACGGAAGATCTTCAAGAACCAGAACAATTTTACGTTTAGAGTAACAAATGTAGATGCTGTTGATCCTTCCCGAAAAGTGGTTATTACTTCAATTGGCGAAATCAGCTACGACTATCTCATAATTGCAACAGGGTCTGACACGAATTTTTTCGGCCAGAAAGAAATTGAACATTTTTCAATGGCTATGAAAACCATTCCCGAGGCATTAAATCTCAGAAGTATGATTTTACAGAATCTCGAGGAGGCTTTGGTTGTAACGGATATTGTTGAGAAAAGGTCACTATTAAATTTTGTAGTTGTTGGCGGCGGTCCGACTGGAGTTGAACTATCAGGATCTTTGGCCGAACTGAAAAAACATGTTTTGCCTAAAGATTACCCGGAGCTTAGCATTGAAGATATAAACGTATATCTTATCGAGGGTTCTGATGAACTGCTTGGTGTAATGTCGGATCAGGCTTCCTCGAAATCGAGACTGTTCCTGGAAGAAATGGGCGTAAATGTCTATACAAACCTCCGTGTTGAGGCCTATGACGGAAACGTTATTAAGCTGTCAGACGGCCGTGAGATCCATACTAAAAACGTGCTATGGTCGGCTGGGGTTAAAGGTGCTGTTTTGGAGGGTCTTCCTCCAGAAACAATAGCCAGAGGTAATCGCGTAATTGTGGATGAATTTAACCGCGTTGAAGGTCAGGAGTATATTTTTGCAATTGGAGATGTAGCAGCACAAATAACAGAGGAAACGCCTAACGGACATCCCGGTGTAGCGCCAGTAGCGATACAACAGGGCACACAGCTTGCAAAAAACATAATTCGCTTTATGAATAATGAGCAGCCCGAAGCCTTCAAGTACTTCGACAAAGGTTCGATGGCAACCGTCGGTCGTAATAAAGCAGTGGTAGACATTGGAAAGATTCGCTTTCAGGGAATTTTTGCCTGGTTTGTCTGGATGTTTGTACATTTGATGTCGCTCGTCGGATTCAGAAATAAATTAGTAACCTTTGTCAATTGGGTTTGGAGCTACTTTAGTTATGACCGGGGTACCAGACTGATTATCAGAAGATTTAGTCGGGAATCGATGACGGAGGACCCGATGGCGAAGTAACTTTCTTTTTTGCTGAAAGTTAAAAGTTGATACCTGATACCTGCCTGTCGGCAGGCAGGCTTGATATTTAATACTAATGAAACTCATCGAATGTCCGCGTGATGCCATGCAAGGCTTGCATGATTATATCCCTGCCAAAATCAAAGCAGAATATATAAATCTGTTGCTGCAGGTGGGCTTTGATACTATTGATTTTGGGAGCTTTGTATCGCCTAATGCGGTCCCACAGCTCCGGGACACCGCGGAGGTTCTTGATTTACTTGATCTAAATTCATCCAATTCCAAACTCCTTGCCATAGTGGCGAATCTTAGGGGAGTTGAAGAAGCGATCAAGCATGAGCAGATAAGTTATCTGGGATTTCCTTTTTCAATTTCAGAAACATTTCAGAAGCGAAATACCAATTCGAGTATGAAAGAGTCGTTGTGTACTGTAGCCGAACTTTTAAGTGCCTGCGACAAATCGAAAAAGAAAGCGGTTATCTATCTGTCGATGGCTTTCGGCAATCCTTACGATGATGTTTGGAGTAATGAGATTGCAGAACACTGGACCAGCGAACTGGTAAAAATCGGGGTGGAAATTATTTCCCTTTCTGATACCACCGGTGTTTCAACGCCCGAGAAGATAAGACATCTCTTTCCCCATCTTCAGAGCCAGTTCTCAGCAATTGAATTCGGCTTACATTTACACAGTACGCCTTCGAGCTCCTATGAAAAATTAGCTGCAGCATGGGACAGTGGCTGCAGAAGGTTCGATTCTGCTCTGAGAGGCTTTGGCGGCTGCCCTATGGCAACAGATAACCTCACCGGAAATATTGCAACTGAAGCGCTTATATCATTCCTGAATGAGCGTGGAGAACAACACAATCTCAATGTGGATATCTGGGCGCAAGCAATGTTATTCTCAAACAAGATATTTGGTTAAGTTCGTGTGTTAGCTTAGCTGGTACCACTCAGATTCCGGCGAAAGCCGGAATCTCCCTAATCCCCCCAAATGCCCCTGTCATTCCCGCGAAAACGGGAACCTCCACAAATATTTTTTTGATTGGGCAAATCTTAATAGTGACCTTAGGCGAAAGCGGGAACCTCCACAAACATTTTTTTTATGGGGCAAATCTTTCCTGAATGACCTTACCCAAAGCGGCAACCTCTTCACTTAATCACATCGGGCGAAAACGGGAACTAAATAAACTAAAGCCCCTTTTCTCTCAACACCATCTTAAAATGCTGAATACCAGCTTCCTCAAATTGCGGTCCCTCCTTTACAAATCCAAACTTTTCATATAAGCCAATTGCTGTAAGCTGCGCATTCAAATAAATGTAATCCGCATCGGTCGGCAGGTCATCAAGAACGCTCTGTACCAGTGCTTTCCCCATCCCTCTACCCCGAAACTCTTTCAAAACTGCGAAACGTTCGAGTTTAAATCCCTTTTCAGTGAGACGCCAGCGGGAAGCTCCAGCCGGCACATCGTTAATTGAACCCATAAAATGAACAGATTCATCTTCAAACTCCCATTCAAGTTCCGGAGGACAATTTTGTTCTTCAACAAAGACTTTTTTGCGGATGGCAAACACTTTTTCAAGGTCCGAGGGATTCGATACCTTTTGAACTGACAGGTTATCTTGGGTCATAGCTTAGTTAGAATCTTTATTGTCTGACATAAGTGAATTGCAGGACAGGCTTAGATCTACTTATAGCTTTTCATTTACATTAATGCAATTCAGGTCGTCAAAAGCTTGAGTAAGTCGCTTCACAAATGTTTCTTCAGCCTTACGAAGCCACACCCGCGGGTCATAATGTTTTTTATTAGGTGAATCTTCTCCATCCGGATTTCCGATCTGACTTTGGAGATATGCTTCTTTTGATTGATAATAATCTCTGATGCCTTCCCAAAATGCCCATTGCATATCTGTATCTATGTTCATTTTGATAGCACCATACGAAATTGCTTCGCGTATCTCCTCCTGGGAAGAACCCGACCCACCATGAAACACGAAATTTACAGGCTTTTCTGCCTCTTTATTAAACTCCTTACGAACAAAATCCTGAGAATTTTTGAGGATAACAGGCTGAAGTTTTACATTCCCTGGTTTATAAACGCCATGTACATTACCGAAAGCAGCAGCAACAGTAAATTTATCGCTAACTGTACTTAGTTCCTTGTAGGCATAGGCAACTTCAGAAGGTTGCGTATAAAGTTTAGAACTATCCACATCACTGTTATCAACACCGTCTTCTTCTCCTCCGGTAACTCCCAATTCAATTTCAAGGGTCATACCCATCGCCTTCATACGTTGAAGGTATCTCTTACTTATTTCTATATTTTCCTCAATAGTTTCTTCTGAAAGATCCAGCATGTGGGATGAAAACAGAGGCTTGCCATGTTGAGCAAAAAATTTCTCGCCATGGTCAAGAAGCCCATCGATCCATGGAAGCAACTTTTTAGCAGCATGATCTGTATGTAGTATAACAGCAACGCCATAATGTTCAGCCAACAAATGCACGTGATGGGCTGCAGAAACTCCCCCAAGTATAAAGGCTTGCATGTTATCGTTGTTCAAAGATTTCCCTGCATAAAACTGAGCCCCCCCATTGGACAGTTGGATAATTACCGGGGAATTGACAGTCCGGGCTGTTTCCATCACAGCATTTATAGAATTCGTGCCTATTACGTTTACTGCTGGAAGCGCAAATTGATGCTTTTTGGCAGCTTCAAAAAGCTCCTGAACTGCATCACCATGCAATACTCCCTTAAATTCCTTTAATTCCATTCGATTATATTAATGATTAGGTTTCGAAATTAGGAAATTTCATCTCAAAATCAACTAAATCTTCGAAAATTCCACGTTTAGAACCACTTTTTATTGAATAAGTTTGGGTAACCTTGCTTTCTTAAAATTTTTGTTTCTTTGTACGTTATACAGATATCCATAATGGCCTGGTTTAAGAGAGAAAAAAAGGGGATAATAACTTCTACCGAAGAGAAAAAAGAAACACCTGATGGCATGTGGAACAAATGCCCATCGTGTAAAAAGCCATTGCATTACGCAGAACAGGTTGAAAATAAATACGTCTGTCATTATTGCGGATATCATCTTAGAATAGGTTCTAAAGAATATTTTGATATATTATTTGACGACAATCAGTTTACAGAGCTATTTCCAAACCTTCGTTCCGGCGACCCTCTCGAATTTACCGACACTAAGAAATATACCGATCGCCTTGAAGAAAGCTATGGCAAAACAGGTTTGAATGATGCCATTCGTTCGGCAACAGGTAAACTTGGAGAGCAGGAACTTGTTATTGCATGTATGGATTTCAATTTCATCGGCGGTTCGATGGGATCTGTAGTTGGAGAAAAAATAGCTCGGTCTATTGACTATAGTATCGAGCATAAAATTCCTTTCCTGATGATCTCGAAATCAGGCGGAGCACGAATGATGGAAGCAGCATTCTCCTTAATGCAAATGGCTAAAACTTCAGCTAAGCTTGCTTTACTAAGCAAAGCAAAATTACCGTACGTTTCACTACTTACCGATCCTACAACAGGTGGAGTAACGGCGTCCTATGCTATGCTGGGTGATATTAATATATCGGAGCCGGGCGCATTAATTGGATTCGCTGGTCCGCGCGTTATCAAGGAAACAATTAAAAAGGATCTGCCCAAAGGATTTCAAACTTCTGAGTTCGTTTTAGAGCACGGATTCCTTGATTTTATTGTAGACAGAAGACAAATGAAAGCCAAGCTAGCTTCGTTTTTAAGAATGGTGAAGTAGCTTGCAGAAGTCAATTGTTGTCGTCTGTATAGGAAGATGAGTTTACTCTATGAGGAAAGCTCTTCGTAGGCAGAAGTCAGGCTTCTTTCTAAACCCTGGCCTTTAAAGTCTTCAGCACCCGGAATAAAGGTGGCCTTTAATATTTCCTCCTTTGATTTCCCTGCCTTTTTCTGATTTCCTACAAATAGAAGCAGCTTCTCCAGATAGTTTCGCATTGCCTTAATATCTTCTTTATTCCCGGTGACCTTTTCGGGATCCAGAGAATGGCCAAAAATAAACAATGTGTCTGTATCGAATTTTTTCAGGGTTTGATCCAGGACTTTAATCCAGCTGCCGATGTTGGCCCCGGCGGTACGATCTATGAAAGGGAAACGCCTGTTAAACATTAAATCACCCATGTGCGCGATGTTAGCATCTTCAAAATGAATGATAGCATCGCCATTGGTATGGCCGGCGCCAAAGTACTGAGCGCTAATCGCCTGAGAACCCACTTTAGTTCTCCATTTTTTGTTAAATACCGTGTCTGCGAACAATTGTTTATCCTCCAACTTTTGAGCCGCAGCGGCAGCACGGTGATTAATTAGGCAATTCGCATGGGCAATAACGTGGTCAGCAATGCCTTTGAAAGCAATATTTCCGCCAGTATGATCCCTGTGATGATGAGAATTAATGAGATACTTGAAAGATTTGCCCGACTTCTTCTTCAGTTCTTCAATCACATGAGCAGCGGTATTCTCAAACTGGGCGTCAACAACTACAATGCCATCATTATTAACCATCCAGCCAATGGTACCGCCTTGTTCTGTAAAAATCCCGACGTCCTTACGAAGTAAGGTCATTTTATAAGATGACTGTAAAAGAGCCGCGAGCCCCTGATTCTGTAAAAGAGCTAACATTCCAATGGAGGCTCCTGTGGCTTGTATGAATGATCTACGTTTCATTTGATTTTTTTTCTAATCTAACTATAAAGCTGGTAAATAAAAATCCCGCTTTCGCGGGATTAACTTTATAATGTTCCGGGTTCATGGTTATACCCTATTGAATGATGATTAACTCTTCCGTGGGAGTGGTCACTAAAACTAAAACCACGAGCCAGGTGAAGATTTTGATGTTTCTGTTTAGGCTTTTCTGTTAATTCTTCTTTCGAATTAGTTTGATCTTTAAAGCTGGGAATGTTTTTCTTTTTCATAACAATCTCCTTATTAAGTGTTGATAGTGTGAATATACGATAAAAACAAAAAAAATAAAAACAAATTTAACCTATTCCGGGCTCATTGTCCAGGCCCTAAAAGTTCTTTAACTTTCTCTACCACATAGTCTATTTCTTCTCTCGTGTTATATTTACTGAAAGAAAACCTAACTGCAGGCCGTTCGGGCTTTGCCTGGATACCATTAAGAACATGTGAACCTATGTTTGTCCCGGAGCTGCACGCACTTCCTCCTGATGCAGAAATTCCAGCAATATCTAGGCTAAAAAGCAGCATTTCTGCCATATCCATCGCAGGGAAGGACACATTTAAAACCGTATATAAGCTTTTATCAGTTTCAATCTCACCATTAAATTCAATACCCGGTACATTTTCCTGAAGCTGAGTAATCATATACGATTTCAAGCCCTGAATATAGAGCTGGTGCTGTTCCATTTCCGCATAAGCGATCTCCAATGATTTTGCAAGTCCTACGATGCCGTAAACATTTTCGGTACCACCTCTCATATTACGCTCCTGAGATCCTCCGTATATCATAGGATTGATCTTAATCATATGATTGATATAAAGAAAACCTACACCCTTGGGCCCGTGTAGTTTGTGCGCAGCGCATACTAAAAAATGCACCTTTAATTTTCTCAGATCATGAACATAATGCCCCATTGTCTGCACTGTATCACAATGAAAAATGGCTCCATATTGTTCGCAAAGCTCGCCAATTGCTTCTATGTCCGTAATGGTGCCCAGTTCATTATTTGCATGCATTAAGGACACAAAGCTTCTTTCATCTGACTTTAGCAGCTCTTCAAGATGCCCTAAGTCCACGTTCCCTTTCCCATCAATATTAACATAACTCAATCTGATAACTCCGCCTTTTTCCAATGACTGCAGTGTATGCAGTACTGCATGATGCTCGATTGAAGAAGTAATTGCATGTTTTATCCCATGATCTGAAATACCACTCCTGATGGCCATATTATCAGCTTCTGTACCTCCTGAGGTAAAGAAAAACTCTGCAGGAGATGCATGTAATAAACCGGCTATTTTTTTACGTGCTTTTTCAATTACAGTACGCGCTTCCCTTCCATGTGCGTGTATAGACGATGGGTTGCCAAACTGCATTTCCATCACCTCATACATTGCCTTCAATACTTCCTTATCTATGGGAGTTGTAGCGGCATTATCAAAATATACACGCATCATTATGAATTAGATAGTCGTAGAATTTCCTGTATGTCGGAAATAATCTTTTGTGCAAGACTGTTTGCGGCTGTTTCAGAGCTCCCTTCGGAATAAATTCGGATTATCGGTTCAGTATTCGAACGCCTCAGATGAACCCATTGCTTTTCAAATTCGATTTTTAATCCGTCGATAGTGCTAAAAGGTTGATTCTTGTATCGTTTCTGAACTTCTAGCAAAAGTGCATCAATATCCATTTCAGGTGTTAATGTAATTTTATTCTTTGAAATAAAATATGCCGGGTAACCTGCACGAAGTACTGATACTGCCTTCCCTGATTTAGCCAGATGGGTTAAAAATAATGCAATTCCTACCAATGCATCTCTGCCATAATGAGATTCAGGATAAATAACGCCGCCATTACCTTCTCCTCCAATTACAGCCTGAGTTTCCTTCATCTTATTCACAACATTCACCTCTCCTACGGCTGCTGCATTGTAGACACCATTATTAGCTTCAGTAACGTCTCTTAGCGCACGTGTCGATGATAGATTAGATACCGTATTTCCCGGGGTATTATTCAATACATAATCGGCTACAGCTACAAGTGTATATTCTTCTCCAAACATAGAACCATCTTCGCAAACAAAACATAGACGATCGACATCGGGATCTACCGCTATACCCAGATCTGCATTTTTAGAAATCACTTCCTTGGAAAGATCCGTTAGATTCTCCGGGAGTGGCTCGGGATTGTGGGGAAATTCCCCATCGGGCTCACAATAGAGCTCAAAAATATTTTCCACGCCCAGTGCCCGCAGTAAAGCAGGGACAAATATTCCACCCGAGGAATTAACACCGTCGATTGCTATTCTAAAACCTGCTTTTTTAATAACTTCTGCATCCACCAATGGCAATGCGAGTACTTTGTCAATATGTTTTTGAAGATAGCTGTCATCGAAAGTTACTTTACCTAATGAATTTACATCGGCATATTCGAGACCTGGCTCCTCCGCCATGGAGAGAATCAATTGTCCGTCAGCATCTGAGATGAACTCGCCCTTGTCGTTGAGAAGTTTCAAGGCGTTCCACTGCTTTGGATTATGACTGGCAGTTAATATAATACCACCTCCGGCATTTTCATCCGGCACGGCGATCTCGACAGTAGGTGTAGTTGAGAGACCGATATCCACCACGTCGATCCCAATGCTTTGCAGCGTCCCTACCACCAGATTCCTAACCATATCACCTGATATTCTGGCGTCTCTGCCAATAACAATTTTATTTTTCCCGGTGTTTTGGACGACCCATTTTCCATATGCCGCTGTGAATTTAATAATATCGGGAGGCGTTAAGCCGTAGCCTGCAATACCCCCAATGGTACCCCTGATTCCTGAAATTGATTTGATTAAAGTCACGATGAATAATATGAGCGACAAAAATAACAATTACATTCTATACCCATACTCTAAAACACTAAATGTCTATCTTTGACCTTCAATTCCGAAGTTTCATATGCCTAAAAAATGGTTTCAAAACTGGTTTAATTCTCCTTATTACCATATCCTGTATCAGCAGAGAAATGATGAAGAAGCTGAATTTTTTATCGATAACCTCTGTGCATATTTGAAACCAGCATCGGATTCCCGCCTGTTAGATATCGCTTGCGGCAGGGGCAGGCATTCGGTCTATCTAGATAAGAAAGGTTATGACGTAACAGGAATTGATCTTTCATTTTCCAGCATCAGATTTGCACAACAGTTTGAAAATGAAAAACTGCATTTTTATGTCCATGACATGAGATATCTGTTTTACATCAATTATTTCGATATAGGGTTCAATCTATTCACCAGTTTTGGATATTTCGAAACTGAGAAGGACCATATTAACGCGCTAAAAACATTTAGAAAATCACTGAAAAAAGACGGTATTTTGGTGCTGGATTACTTTAACAGTGAGAAAATAATGCGCAACCTGACTCAACAGGAAGTTAAGCAGGCTGATGGGATAGATTTTTATATCAGCAAAAAAGTTGCTGGCGGGAAAATAATAAAGAGTATTTCATTTGAACATAAAAATAAAGACTTCTCATTTAAAGAAGAGGTGAAAGCCTTTACATTTTCTGATTTCGAAAATATGTTTAAAAAAAGCGGCTTTAAAATCCTTAATTTCTTTGGAGATTACTCTTTAAATGCCTTTGAAGAAAACCGTTCAGATCGCCTAATTTTTATATGCAGCAAAGCTGATGCTTGAACAACTTAATCGACTGGATCAGGAGATCTTCTTTTTCATCAACCATTGCCTTTCAAATAACTTCTTCGATTGGTTAATGCCTCTTTTGAGAAACAGGTATTTTTGGATCCCACTATACCTCTTCATGGCTGTATTTTTCGTCAGAAATTTTGGGCTCAAAGGCTGGCTGATATTAATCTTTATCGCACTAACGTTTGGCTTTACAGACTATTTTTCTTCTTCAATCCTTAAACCCGCGTTTGAGCGCTTAAGACCGTGTAATGATTCACTTATAAAGGCGGACGTAAACAGCCTAATTCCCTGCGGAACCGGTTTTAGTCTCCCATCGTCCCACGCAGCCAACCATTTTGCACTTGCAATATTTCTAATAGTTGTTTTCTACAATAATTGGAAACCTATAATTCCTTTATCGATAATATGGGCATTATCAATTAGCTTTGCTCAGGTATATGTAGGTGTGCACTACCCCTTCGACGTCATTTTTGGAGCTATAGTTGGGGGATCAATAGGTTATGTTTTCGGCACCATTTTACATCATATCAAAGCTTTTAAAGAATGGAAACCTGGGAACTGATATTGCTATTCGGAAGTGCTTTGTTTGGCGGATTGAGTGTCTTCCTTTTCAAAAGCAATAACACAAACCGACTCAAACTTGTTCTTTCCTTTAGCGGTGCCTATCTTTTTGCAATCACTGTTTTACATCTCATGCCGGATGTGTACCAGTCCGGCGACCCGGGCATTGGTCTGTTTATCCTGGGCGGATTCATTCTTCAAATCCTGATGGAACAATTTTCAGAGGGAATTGAACATGGTCATATCCATATTCACGACCATAATCATTATGTGTTTCCCATAGGCATCATGATAAGTTTATGTCTCCATGCATTTTTGGAAGGAATGCCTCTGGCTAAAGGGCAGCAATCTGAGCTCGTTTACGGAATCGCTTTGCATCATATACCGGCCGCTTTCGCCCTTGGAAGCGTTTTGTTGCACGCCCGCCAGTCGAATTTGAAAACTATCGTGTTGCTGGGCATTTTCGCCCTAATGAGTCCAATAGGCTATCTGTTAAGCGTGCGTATCGGCGAGGGCACTTTTGGAAATATCGATATTTATTTCGACAGTATTATGGGTGTCGTTATCGGAATATTTCTTCACATTTCAACAACTATCCTTTTCGAGTCAAGTGTTGATCATAAGTTCAACCTTAAGAAATTTGCAGCGGTTTTATTGGGAGTTGGTATTGCTTTAGCAGGGTACTTCTTACATTGAGTTGTAAGTTATAGGTTGTAAGTTGTAGGTTTTCACGTAGGACCATTAGCAATAAAACATGTCTATCTATTCAATCATTTACCTGATTAAAACTTACAACCTATAACTTATAACGTACAACCTCCTACCCTCTCATCTTATCAAGCAACCCACTCAATGCCCCTGCTTCTTCATCTGTAATTTTGCCCTTTAAAATATCTTTCGATGACATTTCAATGTCTAACTTTTCCAGGATTTTAAGGCCGTCTGAACTAATGCGAATATCTACGGCGCGCCTGTCTTTGTCGTTAACACACCTTTCCACTAATTTCTTTTGAACAAGTCGCTCAACTATTCTGGATGCGTCAGACATTTTATCAAGCATTCTGTCCTTAAGAAGATTAACAGTTGCAGGCTTAGGGCTCTGTCCCCGCAGAATTCTCAAAATATTATACTGCTGTAATGTTATCTTATGTTTGTTTAGGCGCTGTTTTAGCAAATTAGTTATCCACCCGTAAGTGTATATTAAATTTACAATGGCTTTTTGATGATTATTTTCAAACTTTCGACTGACAATTTCTTTTTCTATTTCCATACATGAACGTCATTTTTTCTTGGACTCAGTACCTTTTTCCTGCCCATATAACCAGGGGCAGTGTCTGCATTTATTTTTGCAGCAATATCCTCTTTTCAAATGATATTTCTCTGTAAAAACCAAATTCCCATGTTGGTCAAGATAATAATCAATGTTCTCAACTAACATGCGTTTAACAATTTAACCGGAATTTGGTTTATGAAGTGTTCTCTCAAATACTTGCCGTTACCATGGAGAGTCCATACTTCTTTAGGCCTAACACGTCCCATCATAATAAGTATGTCATTCCAATCCACATGATCTGAGATCAAAAGCTGCAAACCATTGCTCACCTGCAGTCTTTTCCATCCTGAAGCGAATGCCCTTACCACATTTTTAGCCCGTATATAGCTATCGAAAGTGAGCGGAGGAACTATGTATACCAGGTTCTGTCCTGCTTGCTTCATTGACTTTCGGGTATATAACTCGTAATCCCCCGGATTATAACCAAATGACTCATATATCTTACTTAAAGGAAAAATAGAGTGGTGAACTAATACATGACGCTTCGGACAATGTTTGTTAATCAAGCTGGTCAGACGCTGAGCTTTGCCCAGTGAATAGGACCCTAAAAGTACATTATGATCAAACGCGTTTAGTTTTCTGATTTCTTCTGCCGCATCGGGATGTTGCACCGATGGATCTGCAAATGTTGTTTCTGTTATAAGCACGTCTGCAGCAACAAATTCAATCGGTTCGCAGGTCGGGTCTTCCTGAAGTTTATAATCGCCCGTATAGAGATATCTTATATCATTATATTCCATAAGGACCTGAGCCGATCCAATTATGTGACCAGCAGGTATAAACGATAGCTTGACACCGCTAAGCATAAAGGATTCGCCAAAAGGATGAATAATGAAATCCTTACCAGCGTTCTTCTGATAGCGGTGAATCATTATTGATTTAGTTGGCGCCGTACAAAACACATTTGAATTGCCTTTTACCGCATGGTCTCCATGTGCATGCGATATAATAGCAGTTGAGACAGGCTTTAAGGGATCCAGATAAAAATCTCCGATCTTACAATACAATCCATTTTCATTAAAAATCAGGAAATCCTCAACTATCATAAGAAAGGTTAGTAAGATGGTGATGAAGCGCAAGTACTTGTGGTATTAACAGCTTGTGCTCATCATTTATTATGACATAATTTGCCATTTTTTCTTTTTTCTGATCTGAGAATTGCCTCTCCATACGCAATCTAACTTCTTCAGCAGTAATATCATCCCGCTCCATTATCCTTTTGATTTTAATGTCATCCGGCGATTTCACCAGAATGGAATGGTCGCATATTTTATATGCATCACTCTCAAACAACAACGCCGCCTCTTTTATAACGTAAGGGACCAGTTCCTGCGCTTTAACCCAAATATCAAAAGCCCGGAAAACTGCTGGATGTACAATAGCATTAAGCTTTGAAAGTTGTTCCCTGTCTTTAAATACAATTGCAGATATATGCTTACGATTCAATTCGCCGTTTCCCAGGTACGAATCTTTCCCAAAAACCTCGATTATTTCCTCTTTTAGAGCATCGTCCGTATGCATAATAGACTTAGCAGCATCGTCGGCGTAAAATACGGGAATTCCTAATACCTGAAAAACTTTGCAAACAGTAGTTTTTCCGCTGCCTATGCCGCCGGTGATCCCTATTTTCAACATTTACTTCTGGATGATAAAGTCAATGGCCTGAGGCTCAATTCTTACAAGCTTACAAAAAGCCGGAAAGCGGGTAAGGATAACAGGAAGTTGCTTGTAAGATCGTTCTGTCCATTTATCCAGATCAACTGTCGCTTCAAAATAATCGCGGTCAATTTTTGAATAATTTCCCAACGCGGTCATGAAAGTGATCTTCACCTTTTCCGGAAGCAGATTTATATCCCTGTAATTTCTGTTATTTCCAACTTTAATGGATACCTCTATAGTCTTTTCTGTAAACTCCTCAACCGGGACACTTATTTCGGCGTAAGACGGGTAAATATTGATATTCGCCATAGACGGCCGTTTGAACGGGAGTCTTGTGCTGATACTCGCATTTATATTGTTAACGTTTAGGCTATCTGTTTTCCATACCCGGATTTTAGAGAGATCATTTTTCGGGCCGGTTATAGTTACATATGCCGGCTTTATTTTCACAGAATCTGATATTCCATACTGCTTTTGAAATTGAAGATCGCCGACCAGTTCTACAGGAACTTTTTTTATGGCCCGGGATGAGAAATCGAAGTACAGGGTGTCAGGCTGTACATATACGATCTTCTGCGTGGAACTAAACTGCTGATTAATATATCCGAGCTGATCTGATAAATTAACAAAAGTTTGCTTGTTCAGATCTTTAAGATCAATATCCACAGACTGCGGACTAATACGTAATTTGGAAAATAGAAGTTGCCAACCGGTTCCTTCGATCTGCAATTTGACCGTATCTGACTGCAGGGAATGAAAAGCCTTATTCTGAGGAAAATTCACAAATCGCACCAGGGTGCGAGCCTGGTAAACGTAGCTGTTAGAAAGTGCAAAAAATAGCCATGCCGAAATTGCAACTCCAAGGCAAATGAAAAACATGGAAATCCGACGCCGTTCTGTCTGGCTAAATTTTATAAGAGGCATACCGATTCATTTCAGCAAATTTAGTCAAATAAAAACGCCGCCTCAACTGAAGCGGCGTTAAGCAGATTAATACAATTGGGCCTATTTGACAATCGACGTATTTAATGCCTTTGAAGCCTCCAAAGAAATTGATGATTTCTCAAAACGAATTTTTGTCCCGCTATCCACATCCACAACGAAAGTGGTGTCATTTACATCTACAATTTTTCCATGAATTCCAGAGGTGGTTATCACCTTGTCCCCCTTTTTCAATTCCTCAACATATTTCTTGTGATCTTTAGCTTTTTTCATTTGTGGTCTTATCATAAAAAAGTAGAACACTACTATGATAAGAAGCATTGGTATAAAATTCTGTATCTGATCCATTGTTTAGTTTTTTTATTTGCTTGCGTTAACGGCATTTACTACATTTCCAAGAATATTCAACTGAGTAATCTCAGGATCTGTATTAGCAGTGATAGTCACCACTTTATTTTGCATTCCTAATTTACCAGCACTGTCAAATACCACTTTAATAACTGCTTCTGCTCCAGGCGCTACTGGCTCCTTCGGATAATCGGGAACTGTACATCCACAGGTGGCTGTCGCACTTGTAATAATTAGCGGGCTCTTTCCTATATTGGTAAATTTAAAGTCGTAAGAAACTTTTTCGCCGTCAGTGATTTGACCAAAATCGAAAGATTCTTTCTCGAACTTAAAAGCCGCAGCATCTGCAGGCGCCGATTCAGAAGCTGTTGAAACAGTTTCTACTGATGTTGATTTTGTTTGTTTTGGTTCCTGATTGCCGCATGATGCTAATATAGCTGCACATGCAATTGATAAGATGATTTTCTTCATGTTGATTTATTCTATAAGTCCTCTGCCAGTTTTCCGGACCTTTCCTTTTACTTTAAGATCGGCTAAAATTTTATCTAAAATACCGTTTATAAACGAATTACTTTTAGGAGTGCTAAATTCTTTTGCTATCTCAATATATTCATTCATTGTTACTTTTACGGGAACGGACGAGAAATGAACAAGTTCTACAATTGCCATTCTCATTAATAATGTATCCATAACAGCAATTCGTTCGGCCTCCCAATTTTTTGTCTTATGTGAAATCATCTCCTGATACTCGTTTTCAAAAGCAATCACCTTATTAAACAAGTCAAGAATAAACGGGCGGTCTTCATCCCAATTCGGACATATTTGTGCAAGGTGGTTTTCTGTAGGTTGAACGCTCGAGAAATTTTTAAATGTTTTAGCAACCAAAGCCTGCAATACTTCTTTATCTACTGGCCAGTTGATAAATTTTTCCTCAAAAACCTGTTCGATCCCAGGTGATTTAAGAATAAGTTTCTTGAAAATGAACTTAATTATGTCCTTGTCGGATTTAATGGTATGCTCCGGGAGATCGATAAACTCTTTATATTCAGGAGAAGTTTTTAAAGAAGCAAAAATTGATTTTGCGATCTCCGGATCAAAATCCCAGGAAATCTTATACTTTTTTACGGCCGCGATATATTCCTGGTTCAGCTGCAAAGCAGATATAAATAAATTGCTCTTTAGCAAGTCGCTGGCATTCAGGTCATCCTCAGATGGCAAATGTTTATTTGCCCGCTCTTCCACATCGATAATACTATATTCCGCAACCTCAATCAGCAAGGAAAGCAACCAAACGTACATTTCATACACCCTGTCTACATTTTGCAGCAAAGCTCCCTCGAATGGTTTAACATCCTTCGATTCGGATTGCTGGTAGGAATATAATACCTGTAGCGTTTTGACCCGCAGGTGCCTTCTATTTAACATGTATAAGAACGATTTATGGATATATACCTAACTACCAGGCTGCTTTTATTTTTCTAATATCCTCGATCCGTTTTTCAGCTATTCTGTTAGCTGCTTCGTTTGTCGGGATATTTTCTTCTTTAGATTTTTTCAAGACTCTTCTTGTAGCTTCGTAAATATTCTCAGCCATTTGCAGCGTCTTCTTTTTATTAAAACCCGCTATTTCCGAATAACAGTTTATTAGTCCCCCAGCATTAATCAAATAATCTGGTGCATATAATATACCCTTATCCAGCAGCATCTTACCATGCACCTGTTCATCAGCCAACTGGTTATTAGCAGAACCGGCAATTATGGAACATCTCAAACGGTTGATAGTTTCGGTATTTACTGTAGCTCCTAGCGCGCATGGCGAATAGATATCTATATCCAAATCAAATAGGCTGTTGGTTGAAATTGCTTCAGCTCCATATTTTTGAGAAACCTGACTCAGCCGCTCTTCATTAATATCACTGATGTAGACCTTAGCATTTTCATTCCTAAGTAGCCCCACTAGTATTTCGCCTACATGCCCGATTCCCTGAACAGCAATAGACTTCCCCGCAAGGCTATCATTCCCAAAAAACTCCTTAACAGATGCTTTTATTCCCATAAAAACCCCGCGTGCAGTCACTGGTGATGGGTCCCCACTTCCTCCGATCGACTCAGGAATACCTGTAACATATTTTGTTTCCATTCGGATATATTCCATATCCTTAGGATTAGTACCAACATCCTCTGCGGTAATAAAAGACCCGTTCAGGTTTTCGATAAAGCGCCCGAATCTTCTCATCAGAGCTTCGCTTTTCTGAAGGCGGCTGTCCCCAATAATAACCGCTTTCCCGCCCCCAAGGTTTAACCCTGTTATTGCCGCCTTATAGGTCATGCTCCGGGATAAACGCAAAACATCATTCAATGCTTCAGTTTCATTTTTATAAGGAAACATCCTGGTACCCCCCAAGGCTGGGCCTAGTGTTGTATCATGTATTGCAATAATTGCTTTGAGTCCCGTATCTGGATCACTGCAATATACCACCTTCTGATGGCCTGATTTTTCGAGCTTACTAAAAACGGAATGTTCATCAAACTGAGATAATACCATATTTATTGCCTTGCTTTACCGCACAAAAGTAGTAAAAATTCCCTATCCTGATGATTTAACAGAAAGTCTTATGCATTGAAGTTCAAGAATAATACAAACCCTTCTTAAAGACAGGTAAAATGATAACGGTCTGAATTAAAAATCACAAATTCTGGCTATTTTTGGAGCATAAGCAGCTGATGAAAGAACTCGGATATCTCAACAAATTTTTCTATAAATATCGGTGGCGATTGATTCCTGGTATTTTATTCGTCATTATATCCAATATGTTCGGCGTTTTACCAGCGCAGGTAATTCAAATTGCTTTCGATCTGGTCAATGAAAATATCGCAATTTACAGACTTTTCAATGGATTTGATCGCCAGGATGTGGTGAACGAAATATTTGGCCACACCCTAATGCTATTTGGCCTTATTGTTTTGATTCTTGCACTTCTTCGGGGCATCTTTCTATTTTTTATGCGGCAGACTATTATATTGATGTCCAGACACATAGAATACGACTTAAAAAACGAAATCTATGATCATTATCAGCAACTCTCGATGGCATTTTATCGTCGCAATAATACCGGCGACCTAATGAACAGGGTAACCGAGGACGTAAGTCGCGTACGCATGTATTTAGGGCCTGCAATAATGTATACGATTAACACAATTGTATTATTTATTATGATAGTAGGTTTTATGTTCAGCGTAAATGCCCGGCTTGCTCTGTATTCTCTTCTTCCCCTACCACTTCTGGCAATTACTATTTACTATGTAAATACGATGATAAATAACCGGAGTGAGAAGATTCAGGAACAGCTCTCGGCTCTTTCAAACTTCGTTCAAGAGACCTTTTCAGGGATTAGAGTGATCAAGGCCTATGTCCGCGAAGGTGATGTGCAGGAAAAATTTGATGCAGAAAGCGAGAATTACAAGACGCAGTCTATGGCTCTTGTTCAGGTACAGGCTTTATTTTTTCCGATGATTCTACTTTTGGTTGGATTAAGTACTATTATTACGGTTTATGTTGGTGGGAAAGAGGTAATTAACGGTACTATTAGCGCAGGAAATATTGCAGAATTTTTAGTCTACGTAAATCAGCTAACTTTCCCTGTTATGTCTCTCGGTTGGGTAACATCGTTAATCCAGAGGGCTGCAGCTTCGCAAAAAAGAATTAATGAATTTTTGAAAACGCAGCCAGAGATCATTTCAGGAAATAACAGCCCGGCAGAATTAACAGGGTACATAGAATTCAAGAATGTGAGTTTTACCTATCCCGACACCGGTATTAAAGCTTTGATAAATGTATCTTTCGAAGTAAAACCTGGAGAGTTCTTAGCCATAATCGGACGCACCGGATCTGGTAAATCCACTATCGCCAACTTGTTATTACGTATGTATGATCCAGACAGCGGTCATATTTTAATTGACGGACAAGATCTTCAAAAGGTCGATCTAAATAACTTCCGGCAACATGTTGGATTTGTTCCTCAGGAAGTATTTCTCTTCTCCGACAGTGTTAAAAATAATATAGCTTTTGGAATTTCCGATCCTGAAACAGAAAGCACCGAACGGGCGGCAAGAAATGCTGCTGTGTACGATAATATTAAAGAGTTTGAGAACGGATTTGAAACTCTTATTGGAGAGCGTGGTATTACACTCTCTGGCGGCCAGAAGCAAAGACTCTCAATTGCCCGGGCAATCATAAAAGAACCTCAAATCCTAATCTTTGACGATTGCTTGTCGGCAGTTGACACCAGGACTGAGGAGCAAATCCTCAATAACCTGGGGAGACTAATGAAAGACAAAACAAGTATACTGATAGCACATCGTGTATCAACCATTAAAAATGCAGATAAGATTTTAGTTATTGATAGTGGTGAAATCGTCGAACACGGCAGTCACAAATCCTTAATGGCACGCAAAGGGGTTTATTTTGATCTCTACGAAAAGCAACTGCTCGAGGAAGAAACGGTCTAAGTTCTATAAAATTGAAACAGATTCGAATGTATAACTGAAATAACAGAGAGCTCTGTCCCGTTAACAGCAAAAAAAAATCAATTTGTTACTTTGCGAATATCTATTATATTTACCTCAACATAAAATTATGAAAATGGGAGATTTCGACAACAAAGAAAGAGAAGAGGTTTTTTCAAAGAAGGTAAGAGCGGGAAAACGCACGTATTTTTTCGATGTTAAAGCTACACGCTCAAACGACTATTATGTTACTGTAACAGAAAGTAAAAAACGTTTAGAAGATGGCGTTTTTATTAAACACAAAATTTTTCTTTATAAGGAGGATTTTGAAAAGTTTGCCGAAGGCCTTAAGGAAACCATCGACTACATAAAAACTCATCAGGAAGTTGTCGAAAAAAAGTATGAATATTCCGAAAATCATACTGAAATCGCCAAAATAGAGGACGACTTCTCCATCGGAATCTAATACCTGGATGCAAGATATTAACAAGCTGTCTGTTTTACTGGATGGCTTTTTTTTTGTTCGACTTGATCAGATTGCTCCTTCGAAATATTAGAGCAACAAGCAAATTAAAGATTCAGATACGCTTCTTCTTTAAGTATCCTTTTGACATCACATACAAACAATGCCTATGTTTTAAAAGGTTATGTGGTGATAAATATAGTTAAGCCCGCGACATTTTAAGTTAATTCTAATTTTTACTTTGGCTTTTGATTAATTATTCTTTGTATTAAAATTAAACCAGGAGGAGCTTAATCTTGCATACCGGCATGAATTGCCAATGTAAGTCGTCCGAATGTTTGCCCACAGTTGTGGATTTAGAAAATTAAATGTAAGGATGAAAAACAAAAATCATTTAGTATCGCGCAGGCATTTTTTGGTCACCGCTGCAACCGCCGCCATTATGGGGCCACTGATCCTCCGGTCATCAGCGAAAGCCTCCACACCGGTCGGCAAACTTAATCATGCTTGCATCGGCGTTGGCGGGATGGGATGGGGTGATCTGCAGAATTTTAAAAAACATCCAAACTTGCAGATTGTCGCTTTATGCGATGTGGACGAAAATAATTTAAAAAGGGCTTCTGAAGCCGTTCCAGGTGCCCGCACTTACACTGACTGGCGTGAACTTCTTAAAGTGGAAGGTGACCGAATTGACTCTGTTAATGTAACCGTACCTGACCATAATCACTTTGCCATTGCAGTTCAGGCTATTCGGGGTGGCAAACATGTTTATTGCCAAAAACCTTTGTGCCATGACGTAGCCGAAGTACGCATTCTAACGAATGAAGCGGTCAGGGCCGGAGTGATCACCCAGCTTGGAACACAAGTGGCATCAAGCTTTGGTGATCGCATAGGTGTGCAGTGGCTCAGAGAAGGTGTAATCGGCAAGATCAAACACGCATATCTATGTTCCAACCGCCCGGGTGCCGTTGCCCGATACCGGCTCGAAGGTCCACGTCCAGCTCAGGGACAAGAACCGCCATCTAATTTGCACTGGGAGAACTGGATTGGTACAGCACCTATGCGGCCTTATGTGCCTGAAATCTATCATCCAACAACATGGCGTACCTGGCAAGATTTTGGGACAGGATGGTCGGGCGACATAGGCTGCCATATATTCGATGCCGTTTGGAAAGGCCTGGATATGAAACCTCCCCATTCTGTAATCGCAGAGGTTCAGAAATCCTGGCAAGACTCTCCCGAACGCCGGGCTGACACCTGGCCGCAAGGCAACCATATCACCTGGATGTTCCCGGGAAATAAATACACCGAATCGGATGTACTTCCCGTGGAATGGTTCGATGGGGAGTTCTATCCTCCGGAAGAAGTGCGGGCGTTATTCTCGATAGAAAATTATCCGGCCGAATCCTCGATGCTGATTGGCACGGAAGGTGCCTTACTTATACCGCATGGCAAAATGCCCAAACTATTGCCCGAAAGTAAATTCAAAGACTATGAATTTCCGGAACTAAATGAGCGTAATCATTATCATCACTTTGTAGACGCTTGCCTTGGCGGTGAAAAGACCGAATCTCATTTCGCTCAGTCTGGACCGATGACAGAAGCTATATTACTTGGAACAGTAGCTATTCGCGTTCCCGGCAAGTTGCTTAAATGGGATTCTGCCAGAATGAAGTTCCCCAATTACCCACAGGCTGAAAAATATTTGCGTCGGAAATATCGAAAAGGCTGGAGGGTGACAGGAATATAGGATTTTCTCCGAATTAGCTGCACAAAATCAGCTGAAATATTGTTGTGTCCAATCATCAATTCATTGCTAAAAGATGGAGCATAAATTCAGTTTATGCTCCATTAATTATTATCATTAATTGCATATATTGCAGTTAATATCTTATGAAGAATTCTGAGCATTCGGCTAACACATTGCAATGAGTATGCTTGCCATCCGTATACAAACATGAGATCCGGTTGGGCAAGACATGTAAAGAATCCTCGCAACAAATTGCTTCTGGAATTATGAGACTTCTACAAACAGAAATAACTCCGTTTACCAATAACAGCCTGCATATAGAGTTTCGAGATCAGGCCTATTTATTTTCCCCGCTTCACGGCCGGCCTTGCTTTCATTCACACCCTGAGCTGGAACTGGTATTTATCGTCGAAGGGTATGGCAAAAGAATTATTGGAAACAACGTAAGTCATTACGAATCTGGAGATATGGTATTTATTGGTCCAAATGTTCCGCATATCTGGCTGAGTGATCCCGCATTTTATAAAAAAGATTCGATCATGCGTTCCAAAGTGATTGTTATGTATATCAATCCGAAGATATTTGAACCAATGCTGGCGTTTGTTACAGAATTTGATGGGGTGAACGAGATGTTACAACAAGCCGCCAAAGGAATTAATATTTTTGGCGAAACAAGGAACTCTATATCAGAAAAACTTATCGCTCTATCCTCGAAGTCCGGCTTCGAAAAAGCGATAGGATTTTTACAAATCATGCACATGATATCAATTTCTGAAGACAGAAATTTTATTTATACGGATGAACTAAATAACCCTGCCAGCCAGAATTCTGACCGATTGATTGAAGTGATTAAATATATTAAGGAAAATATCGAAAAACCCATTTCATTAAAAAAAGTTGCGGAGGTTGCATGTATGACATTACCATCTTTCTGCCGATTTTTTAAGAGCAGAACGAAAATGAGGTTTTCACAATACCTTGCCGATGCACGGATGACCCATGCACGCAAGCTTTTGATCGAAATAGATAAGCCTATCTCCGAGATTGCATATATGTGTGGCTTTAATTCCAATTCGCATTTTTGTAAGGTTTTTAAAGATCATACCAAGCAAAGCCCTTATCAGTACAAATGTAGTATCGGTAATAGCTCCGTATAATTTCTCTTCTATTCAATAGTCTTTCACTTTTGTCCGATTAAAAGAAAAAAGACCTTAGCTAATTCCATTTAGTTAGGATGATTTGAATTCTCAAAATAATGAATCGATTTGTTTTTTGATTGGGGTAAGAATATGATACTTTTTGCTAAGTGCAGAACATTTCCATCACTCTACTCTGCCTAATTTTAGTAGAGAATGATTCCGGATCATTTCGGTGTACATACCACACTTACCATACAAATTCCTGTAAAGGAACTACCCTTAATGGACTATACAATAAATCAAATCACAAAAACAAATTATGGAAAAACAAACTACCATTCCTAAAAACAGGTATCTGTCAGGACAATGGAGAATAATGAGGATAAGCTTATTATCTCTGGCTCTGTTTATGAGTTCCGGATTTCTGTCTGTATTAGCAAATCTGAAAAATCAAGGCAACCGGCTGGCAAGCACCTCAATCATTAATATCGTTCGGGAACCTCAAGCAGACATCCCGATTAAGGGAAAGATCACCGACCAAAAAACACGGGAAGCGTTAATTGGTGTTTCTGTAAAAATAAAAGGAACTAATATCGGCGTTTCTACGGATGTTAATGGCAACTATACATTAAATGCGCCCGAAAATGGAACTTTAATTATTAATTACATAGGGTATGAAACGTTAGAGGTACCTGTAAACAATAGAGGAACTATAAATATTCCTTTGATAAGCTCGAGTACTTCTTTAGGCGAAGTAGTTGTTATTGGTTACGGTACATCAAGGCGATCTGACCTGACCGGTGCGGTGGGGTCGGTAAGAGAAGAACAATTAAAAGAACGTCCTGCTTCATCTCTTAATCAGGCTTTATCCGGCAGAATTGCTGGTGTTCAGGTTAATACCAACTCCGGTCGCCCGGGTGGGCGTACCAATGTCAGGGTACGAGGTTTCAGTTCTATCAATTCCTCGAATAATCCGTTGTATGTAATTGACGGTGTGATGCTGCCTATGGGTAATCAGGTTCAAGCCAGCCAGGCTATAGATTATATTAACCCAAATGATGTCGTTTCAGTCGAAGTATTGAAAGATGCATCATCGACTGCAATTTACGGAGCAAGAGGGGCCAATGGGGTTATCCTCATCACTACTAAACGCGGGAACTCCGGGGAGGGTAAAGTGACATACGATACCGATTTTAGTGTTCCAACAATTGGCCCGAATAGACCCGAAGTGCTAAATGCGAAAGAATACTTAGCAACGGAGGATCTCGCATGGAGAAATATGGAAAAATATGATCCGATCGGGTGGGCTGCGGGCAGATTTGCTAACCTAAATCCTAGACTCCGTAGAACTGACCCACGGGTTTTTGATAGTGCAGGCAACCCTTTATTCGATACCAATTGGTTCGAAGAAGTCACCCAGAATAAGCTGTCTCAAAACCATCAATTAGGTTTTAGCGGTGGTAATGAGCGTAATACTTATTCACTTTCGCTGGGCTACCGGGATGATCAGGGATTAATTAAAACTTCGTATCAAAACCGCTATTCAGGAAGATTTACTATCGATGATCAAATAAAGAAATGGTTAAAAATTGGCGGTACGCTAAGCTATACCAGCCAAGCGGAAAATCTGGTTGACCAGGGTGACGCTGTTGCGCGGCAGATTGTTGAAGACTTTCCTTTCCTGCCGGTAAAATATGCTGACGGAACCTTTGCAAATAATCTTGATTATCCTTTAGCAGAAGGTACAATGAGTTCGATGCATAGACTATCGGGTACTAGATTTATATTGAATACTCAAACTGCTTTAGGAAGCATGTATTCAAATATTAATTTGGCTAAAGGTTTAGAAATGCGTACCGTTTTAGGAGCCAATATTATGACTCAGGAAAACAACCAGTCCGTGACAAGAACATTAGCGATAGGCGCGCAGGGTACAGCTTCCACCAATAACAGGAAGGAAAGATTCTGGTCTTTAGAAAATTATCTTACTTACAATAAAAAGTTTGCAGAGATTCATTCTTTCACAGGTCTTTTGGGTGTTTCATGGCAAGAAACAAACTTTTTTAACATGAATGCCAGTGTACAGGGCTTTGCGACGGATTATTTTGGTTTCAATAATTTAGGAGCAGGCAGTCTGCTTCCGCGGGTAGGGTCGGGTGCTTCACGAGATTCCTTCAACTCCTTCTTCGGGAGGATAAATTACAGCTTAAAAGATAAATATTTAGCAACGGTTACCGGCCGGACAGATGGTGCATCCAAATTCGGCGCAAATCACAAATTTGCTTTCTTCCCTTCTGCCGCATTAGCTTGGCGGGTTTCTGAAGAAGACTTTTTAAAGGGTAACAAAACGATTTCCAGCTTGAAGCTGCGGGCTAGTTTTGGAATAACCGGCAACTCTGAAATACCTGCTTACTCTGCTTTATCTCTGTTAAGTTCAAACTATTCCACTGTTTACAATGATATACTAATTGGAGGTACGGGTATCAACCGCCTAGCCAACCCAGATCTGAGATGGGAGAAAACCGCACAAAGCGACATTGGTATCGAATTGGGTTTGCTAAAAGGCAGGATCACATTAGAGGCTGATCTGTATTACAGGAAAACTACAGATATGCTGTTGGATGCGCCGGTTCCACGCACGAGCGGTTATGCCACCATCAGAAAGAACGTGGGTTCTATGGAAAATAGAGGATTAGAACTTGCACTGAATACGGTTAACTTCGAAGGCGAAAATTTCTCCTGGAATACTAATTTTAATATTTCTTTGAATCGCAACAAGGTGCTTTCTTTAGCTACGCGATCTGATATTTTCAATGTCGGTGGTCCAAATTTTACCAATCCTACTAATGTCATTCGTATAGGGGAACCGGCTGGCTCCTTCTATGGGCTGGTTCGTTTGGGAACATGGAGCGAAGCTGAAAGAGCTCAGGCAGCTAAATTTGTCAGCTATCGTAATAATATTACCATGCTTCCGGGTGACATAAAATACCTGGATGTGAATGGCGATTTTGCTATAACTGATGCTGATCGGATGATTATTGGAAATGGCAGTCCTCAAGCTTGGGGAGCATTCACAAACACCTTCCGCTATAAGAGTCTGGATTTAACTGCTGAACTGCAATATTCTTATGGTAATGATGTACTGGACATGACTCTTCATTCAAGTCAGGATCGTCAGGGATTGGCAAATAGTTACTCCAGTGTTTTAACTGCCTGGACGCCCCAGAATCAAAATACTCCCATTGCTGAAATACGTGATACCAGGGCTGGTTATGTAACTAATGTAGATAGTCATTGGGTTCAGGACGGCTCATTCATTCGCGGCAGAAACCTATTAATGGGCTATACTTTCCCCGCAGCTACCACTTCAAGATTGAAACTAAACAGGCTTAGAATCTATGGGTCAGCACAAAATTTCTTTCTTATGGTGAACAAAGAGGTTAATGGGGATCCAGAGACCGTAGGAATACGCGGAGGTGATGGAAATAACGTATTCTCGCAGGGACAAAACTGGCATGGCTATCCAAGACCCCGAACCTTTATGTTGGGTCTGCAGGTTGGTTTGTAATTAATTAATTTAAAAGATATCTATATGAATTTTAATATATCAAAAAATATAAGCAAAATGTTCCTCTGTGGAGGGCTATTGCTTGGATCCGGCTGTTCAAACTTCCTTGATGAGGCGGCTCCTTCAAATCTGACACCTGAAAGTTTTTACACGATCCCGGATCATGCAGAGGCTGCAATCGCTGCGGTTTATGCCGACACCCGGTTTGTAGGCGGTGGTGCAGAAATTTTTTCATCTAACTGGCAGTTACTTGAAGCTCCAACAGGTACCTCAACGACTGAAACTGCTCAAAATTCGGATCTCAACAACCTTTATTCTCTTACCTACGATGGAAATACCGTGCACGTGATCAATTGGTGGAACGGCGCGTATAGGGTCATTTCACAGGCAAACCTGGTTCTTGAGAAAGTTCCGAGTATTACCCCAATGAATGACGCACAGAAAAAACGAATATTGGGCGAAGCCAGGTTTCTTCGAGCCTGGGCTTATTTTTATGCAGTCAGGCTATGGGGCGATGTTCCGATCGTCACAAAGCCACAAACCGTAACCTCCGAAGATTTCAGTCCTCCCCGCAGTTCACAGGAAGCAGTTTACAAGTTAATTGTAGAAGACCTGCTAGCCGCTGAAGCTGCTGGTTTTGCATGGATGGATGTAAGCGGACGGATTTCACAAGCTGCTGTAAAGTCACAATTAGCCCGGGTTTACCTCACTATGGCCGGACAGCCTTTGAATAAAGGTGCAGGTCATTATAAGTTAGCAGCAGATAAAGCTGGAGAGGTAATTACTTATGCCAACTCAAATCCAGGAATGATTAACCTCTTTCCTACTTATTTCGACGTTCATCGGGAAAATTTAAAGAATAGAACAGAACATATTTTTATGCTCCAGTACAATGTTCTGGTGGCTGGTAACCCTATGGGCAATATGCTTCCTAACTTTAAGCCTGTTACATTTGCTGGTCCAGGTGGTACCGGAAGCACGGTTCCAACCTCTGCTTTCTATAATTCCTACGAAACGGGTGATCTAAGAGCAAAAAATCAGGAAGGCTATTTCTATACCAGTTATTTTACCAACGGAAGCGGTGCTCCATTTCAGTTAGGTGCTCCTTATATTTTTAAACACTTTAATATGACATCTGCTGGGTCTTTCGGTGTGCCAGGTACGCGCAATAATAACCTAAATGTACCCCTTATCCGATATGCTGAAGTTCTGTTGATGTATGCAGAAGCTCAAAACGAGGCGAGCGGCCCTAATATGGCAGCTTACGATGCATTTAAAAGGATTAGAGATAGAGCTAAGCTCGTCACCCCTGCTTTTGGCACCTACAATCAATCTACATTTAGAGAAGCCGTATGGAAAGAGCGCTGGCATGAACTCTGTTATGAAGGCATCACCTGGTTTGATATGGTTCGTCTGCGAAAGGTTTTCAATGAAGGAACAAAAGGGTTTGATAATTTTGTCGGGCATATCAATAGAAGCACAAATCAAGCTTTACAAACCAAACATCTATTATTTCCTCTTGGCATTCAGGAAATGAATAATAACCCGAACTTAAAACCACAAAACCCGGGATATTAAATTCATTTTGTTTCTTATATCCCCATCTGTATATTCTACAGGTGGGGATTTTTTTAACAAAAAAAGTATATTTAGATATTAATTATGATGTTTTATGGGTAAGAGGCTATATTATTTAATATTTATGATTGCTTGCATATTATACACCATACAATCTTGCAATAACAGTGATTCTCATGCTACGGCTCAGCGAGCTATTCCTGACTCCGTGAGTTATAATTTTGATATCAGGCCCATACTCTCTGATAAATGTTACGCCTGCCATGGTCCTGATGCCAATAAGCGCGAGGCAGGCTTAAGGCTGGACATCGCAGAAAATGCTTATAAAGCATTAAAGGAAAATCCAAAAGCCCATGCCCTTGTTCCAGGTAAACCACATTTATCTGAAGTCTTTCTGCGGATTTCTTCCAGGGATACAAGTGTAATGATGCCCCCGCCTTCATCTAATCTGAAATTGAGCGCTCATGAAATCAATTTAATAGAGAAATGGATAAAACAAGGAGCTAAATATGAGAAACACTGGGCCTTTGTGGCACCTAAAAAGCCCGGTATACCTGAAGTCAAGAATAAACAGTGGGCAAAAAACGAGATTGATTATTTTATTTTGCACAAACAAGAGCAAATTGGGATGACTCCTAATCAGGAGGCTGACAAAGAACGTTTACTCAAGCGCGCAAGCCTCGACATTACTGGTTTACCGCCAGGTTTGGAGATGATGGATCGTTTTCTAGCTGATAAAAGTGCAAATGCTTATGAAAAAATAGTAGATCAATTACTGCAAAGCCCCGCCTATGGTGAAAAGATGGCTGTGCATTGGATGGATGTTTCCCGCTATGCTGATTCTCACGGCTATCAGGACGATGGTTACCGTACTCAATGGCCCTGGCGGGATTGGGTGATACATGCTTTCAATAAGAATATGCATTACGATGATTTTATTACCTGGCAGCTGGCTGGCGATTTAATGCCTGATGCTAATAAAGAAAAACTGTTGGCTACAGGCTTTAACCGCAATCATAAAATTACAGAAGAAGGAGGTGTGGTTGATGAAGAATACCGGGTAGCGTATGTTACAGATCGGAACAATATGTTCGGGAAAGCATTGATAGGGGTTACCATAGAATGTGCGCCCTGCCACGATCATAAATATGATCCGTTCTCACAAAAAGAATATTATCAGCTCTCTGCTTTTTTCAATAACATAAAAGAGGTAGGACTAGAATCTACAATTGGAGGACCTGAAACCTATGCAAAAAAACCTTTAATAGAGATCAGTGATGAAGATGTAAAAAAGGTTTTAACCTTTATCAATAAACAGGACACCAACAGGCTCATTGTATCGGTAATGGGCGATGCTGATACGTTGCGAAAAACTTACATACTTAAGCGTGGGGCATATGATGCGCATGGAGAAGAAGTACAAGCAGGTACCCCTAAGGCTATATTACCATTCAGCAACAAATATCCTAAGAACAGACTGGGATTAACTCAATGGCTATTTGATAAACGAAACCCACTTACTTCGAGGGTGTTTGTTAACCAAATGTGGCAGGAGTTTTTTGGAAAAGGCATTGTAAAAACTTCGGGTGATTTTGGAATGCAGGGAGAGCTTCCTTCTCATCCCGAATTACTGGACTGGCTGGCCGTTGATTTTATGAATAATGGCTGGAATATAAAACGCCTTGTGAAACAAATAGTGACATCAGCTACTTACCGCCAATCAGCGGTCGTCACCCCGGGAAAATTAAATGCAGACCCCGAAAATATTTTCTTCGCGCGAGCACCCCGCTATCGTGTTCAGGCCGAATTTATTAGAGATATTGTTTTATTCAGCAGCGGCCTGCTCAATAAAACAATTGGCGGCCCCAGCGTTAAACCCTACCAGCCCCAGGGTTTGTGGGAAGGGGCAACTTCAGGACGCGGAATTCTGGCTACTTATAGACAGGACCATGGCGTAAGCTTGTATCGCAGAGGCTTATACACCTTTATCAAAAGAACAGTCCCCCCCCCTACCATGGGCATTTTTGATGCAAGTAATCGCGATCAGTGCGAGGTAAAAAGATTGAAAACCAATACCCCATTACAAGCATTGGTAATGATGAATGATCCTGTCGTATTGGAAGCTTCACGCGTATTAGCGGCACAGTTACTAAAAGAAAATAGCCAGACTAAAGATAAAATAACTAAGGCATTCCGGCTAATTGTTTGCAGAAAACCTAATGAAAAAGAAATAACGCTGTTAACAAATTATTATATTGAAGGACTGAAAACGCTAAAAACGGAGGATGCAGAAAAATTATTAGACGTTGGCGAGTACCCTCAAGCAGAAATCAAAAATAAAAAAATACTCGCAGCCATGATGCAGGTAATATCTACACTTTATAACCTGGAAGAGACCATTACTAAATCCTGAATTATATGGAAAAAGACATTTTAGAACACGGCCTAAATTTTAATAGGCGGCGCTTTTTGTCCAGAATGAGTTTAGGACTTGGTAGCATTGCTTTAGGTTCTCTGTTGATGCCCGATCTTCTAAGTGGAAACGGAACCGATGAAGATGATTTTGTTGCCGGCATTCCACATTTTGCACCTAAAGCTAAGCGGGTTATTTATTTATTCCAGAACGGGGCGCCATCTCAATTAGAATTATTTGATTACAAACCCAAACTACGGGAGATGATGGGGCAGGAACTTCCCGAATCTATTAGAGCGGGTCAACGATTAACGGGGATGACTGCCAACCAGGCATCTTTTCCCCTGATCGGTTCTTTCGTTGATTTTAAACAATATGGAGATTCCCGGGCCTGGATTAGCGACCTATTTCCTTACACCGCAAAAGTTGTAGACGATATCTGCATTATCAGGTCTATGCACACAGAGGCTATTAACCATGATCCTGCCCTAACTTTTTTTCAAACCGGGTCGCAGCAAGGTAACAGGCCCAGCATGGGTGCATGGTTGAGTTACGGCCTGGGAAACGAAAACAAAAATCTGCCGGCATTTACCGTTTTGCTTTCAAGAGGTATTGGCAACGGTCAGGGAGTTTATTCCAAATTATGGTCCAATGGTTTCCTGGATTCGATCCACCAGGGTGTTCAGTTTAGTAGCGGTGAAAACCCGGTACTCTATTTAAAAGACCCTAATGGGATGAATAGAAATGAACGCAGGAAAATTCTCGATAATTTGTCTGAGCTTAATCAGATGTCTTATGAAGAATTCGGTGATCCGGAGATAAACACGAAAATCCAACAATATGAAATGGCTTACCGTATGCAGGCAGCTGTTCCTGAAATAATGGATTTGTCAAAGGAACCAGATGATATTATTAAATTATACGGCCCGGATTGCCTCGTGCCGGGCACGTTTGCGGCAAATGCATTGTTGGCGCGTAAACTTTCCGAAAGTGGTGTCCGCTTTGTTCAATTGTACCATCAGGGATGGGATCAGCATGGAAATCTCCCCTTTGAAATAACCAAACAGGCCAAAGATGTAGATCAGGCTTCTGCAGCTTTAGTTACTGATCTGAAGCAAAGAGGCCTGTTAGATGAAACACTGGTGATATGGGGTGGTGAATTTGGTCGCACAAATTACAGCCAGGGAAAATTGACCATGGATAAGTATGGACGCGATCATCATCCACGCTGTTTTAGTATCTGGATGGCAGGCGGTGGTATTAAACCCGGTATTGTATATGGAGAAACAGATGATTTTGGATATAACATCGTTAAAGATCCTGTGCATGTACATGATTTTCAAGCCACTGTTTTGCATCAGTTAGGCCTGGATCATGAGAAGCTGATTTTTAAGCATTTAGGACGCCGATATAGGTTAACGGATGTTTCCGGAAATGTAATCAAAGATATTTTAGTGTAATGAAAACAAACCTAAATGGTTTTGCAGGAAATTTATTGTTTGCTTTAAATATCTTCATTATCTTTTTATTGATATTTGAGGATAAACTGGTTGTACCATACTGGTTACAGCCTATTGGAAGAATGCATCCCATGATTCTTCACTTCCCGATTGCAATTCTGATGCTGGCTATGCTTTTAGAATTTTTTCGTTTCAAAACCGAATATAACGCCCAGGATTTATACCAAAGATTTGCTTCCAACCTGTTACTTGTTGGCGCCATCTCCTCCGCTATAACGGGTATTATGGGGTTGTTTTTGTCTAAAGAAGGCACTTATACAGGTGAAACTTTACAATGGCATAAGTGGGCTGGTATAAGTATCGTGTTTATTCCTTCCCTCATTTACTGGTTCCGAAATTCATCATGGTACAGGGCTCCTCTTGCCAGATTTGGAGCCATTATTACTTTCTTTTGTCTCATTATTGCAGGCCACTTTGGAGCTACCTTAACACATGGAGAGAATTTTGTTTTAGAGCCCTTAATGCTTATGGAGGAGAAGGTGCCTATTGACGAGGCTATTGTATTTGAACACGTAGTCAAACCTATTTTTATTAAAAAATGCATAGGCTGTCACAATCCCGACAAATTGAAAGGAAATTTGATTCTGGCGGATGCTAAATCCATTTTAAAAGGTGGGAAAACAGGTAAATTATTCGTGGCCGGCAAGCCAGAACTCAGCCTTCTATTACAACGCATCCACCTACCCTTGGACAACAAGAAACGGATGCCTCCGAAAGATAAAATTCAACTCTCTGAAGAGGAAATTGCTTTGTTATATCATTGGATTAAAGCAAATGCTGATTTTAAGAAAAAGGTTATTGAATTGCCCCTTAAAGATTCATTGAGAATACTTGCCATGGCAGTGTTAAAACCTGCTGAAAGTACGGACGACGAATTTGATTTTGCTTCAGCTGACGAAGAGACGATAAAAGAATTGAACAATAGTTATCGGGGAGTTTACCCAATCTCGAAAGAATCTCCAGCATTAGCTGTTAGTATTTATAACAGAAGCACTTACGATTCGCAGACCCTGAAAGAATTAAATGCAGTAAAAACCCAAATTATATCCCTTGAACTAAACAAAATACCTGTAAAGAATGAAGATTTAAAATATATCACTCGCTTTGAGAATCTCCGTAAATTGAATTTGAACTTTACAGATATTACCGGAAAAGGCTTGGAAGAACTAACATCCTTAAAACACTTAAAGAATCTGTCTCTTTCAGGAACAAAAATAAATTACAAGGATCTGCAGCCACAAATTTCTGCATTTAAAAGCCTGAAAACATTAGTTGTTTGGAACACCGATTTATCTGTAGAGGAGATTCAAAAGCTGCAAACCGCGAACAAACACGTTCAGATCGTTGCCGGATTCAAAGACGATGGACGCAATCCAATTAAACTGAATCCCCCACAGTTAAAAAATAGTTCCAGCGTTTTCAATGAATCGATTCCGCTGCATTTAGGACATCCGATAAATGGTGTTAAAATACGATATACCACAGACGACACCGAGCCAGATAGTTTAAATTCTCCTATTTTCAAAAATAAACCCGTATTAAAAAAATTCACTGTTGTTAAAGCCAAAGCTTATAAAGCGGGCTGGCTTGGCAGTGATGAAGCGGTGTTCAAACTATACAAAAATACCTACAAGCCAGATAGTGTTATTTTACTTACACCGTTTAATAGCAGACATCTGGCAAATGGCAATAAAACATTTTTTGACGGAGAGATGGGTACTTTTAATGCCAATAGCCCTGCATCTGCTACTAACTGGGCTGGTTTTGTAAAAAACGATATGGAGGTGTTGTTAGAATTCAAGAAGCCTGTAACTGTAAGTTCTGTTGCATTGAACACGCTAATCGAGCCTGAAACAATTATATTCCCTCCAGCTTCCATTGAAATTTGGGGCGGAGCTACCAAAGGTCAGATGCGTTTAATTAACACATTGAAACCGATACATCCTAAAAAAGATGGCAAGCCATTCATACAATTAGCTGAATGCAAATTTAAGACCCAAAAGATCTCGTATCTAAAGATTGTCGCTAAACCATTAAAGAAGCTCCCCATCTGGCATAAGAACAAAGGCAAACCTGCGCTACTACTGGTAGATGAGATCCTTATTAATTGAAACCGTTAACTATGATATTTGGCGAAGCATATCATAGTTTTGGCTGCTTATTTCACTAATCTCTACGAACACTGAAAAAATAAATTTTATGAAGAAGGTTTTACGGAGCCAGGAATGGTTTGGCAAAAAAGGTAAAGATGGGTTTATTTATCGGGCCTGGATGAAAAACCAGGGTATTCCTGCCTATGAATTTGAAGGGAAACCGGTTATTGGAATTTGCAACACGTGGTCTGAACTCACTCCATGCAACTCCCATTTTAGGGAGCTTGCCCAATCGGTAAAGAGGGGTATTTTGCAAGCAGGAGGGTTTCCTGTTGAATTCCCGGTGATGTCACTCGGAGAAACACTAATCAAACCAACAGCCATGCTGTATAGGAATCTGGTCAGCATGGACGTGGAAGAATCCATTCGTGCAAACCCCCTGGATGGAGTAGTTTTGTTATGTGGATGTGATAAAACCACGCCATCTTTAGTAATGGGCGCATGTAGTGTGAATATCCCAACTATCGTCGTGTCTGGCGGCCCTATGCTGACCGGTAAATTTAGGGGAAAGGATATCGGGACCAGTGATATATGGCGTTTTACTGATGATTTGCGCGCGGGGCTGATGACGGAGGAAGAACTTAACATGGCTGAAGCCGGAATGTGCCGGAGCCATGGCCATTGCGCAGTAATGGGGACTGCATCCTCGATGGCTTGTATGGTCGAATCATTAGGCCTTTCGCTTCCAGAAAATGCAGCCATACCAGCTGCCGATTCCAACAGGAAAGTTCTCGCCCAGCTTTCGGGCAAACGAATTGTTCAAATGGTTCATGAAGATCTTAAATTGTCCGATATTCTTACCAGGAAAGCCTTTGAAAATGCAATAAAAGTCAATGCTGCTATAGGCGGATCTACAAACTTCGCCATACATCTCCTTGCTATTGCCGGCAGGATCGGAATCGATCTAAGCCTTGATGAATTCGATAATCTTTCAGCTTCTATACCCCTGATGGCTAATTTACAGCCTTCTGGATCGTTTTTTATGGAGGATTTCTGTTATGCCGGGGGTCTTCCTGCCCTTTTAAAAGAGATAGAAAGTTTTCTCCATCATGACTGCATAACCGCAAATGGAAAAACACTGCAGGAAAATTACACAAAGGCCCGGTGCTATAACCGTGAGGTAATTGCTTCCTTAGATAAGCCATTCAATAATTTTCCAGCATTGGCAGTTTTACACGGGAATCTATGTGAAAATGGAGCGGTTATAAAGCCGTCAGCAGCGAGCCCGCATCTTTTTCAGCACAGCGGCAAAGCTGTAGTATTTGAAAATATTGAAGATTATAAATTGCGAATTGATGACCCAGACCTTCCGGTAGATGAAAACAGTGTATTAGTTTTAAAAAACGTTGGACCGAAAGGATATCCCGGAATGCCGGAAGTTGGCAATATGACTATTCCGGTAAAACTACTGGCAAAAGGGGTAAAAGACCTGGTCAGGATTTCGGATGGCCGCATGAGCGGTACGGGATTCGGTACTGTGGTATTGCATATTTCTCCTGAAGCTACTCTGGGAGGCAATTTTAGTGTGCTGCAAACCGGGGATCTTATTACTTTGGACGTACCAGGGAGAACTTTAAATGTCGATCTCCCGGAAGAAGAGTTATCAAGAAGAAAAAATCAGTGGAAGCCACTCCCACTTGACATCGAAAGAGGCTATGTCAATCTGTATATAAACCATGTTGAACAGGCTCATTTAGGTGCAGATTTCGGATTTTTAAAAGGAGGTTCGGGAAGCAAGGTTTCAAGAGACTCCCATTAATTCAATATTCAAATGAGAATAAAATCTTTCGATAACAAAGTGGCAATAGTAACTGGTGCAGGGCAGGGTATCGGTTTTGAAATTTGCCGGCAAATGGCTAAAGAGGGTGCTATAGTCATACTAAACGATATTGATGAATTACTGGCCAGCCATGCCGCTGAAATTATCCAGCAAGAAGGAGGAAATTGTACTGCCTATGCAGGCGACTCAGGTGATTTGACCTTTATTGAAAATATAGTTAATTCGGCAGTAAGCCGTTTCGGTCACCTGGATATAGTTATTGCTAATGCCGGTATCACCCTGTTCGGGGATTTTCTCAGCTACCCCCTTGAATCGTTTATGAAGGTGATGAACGTAAACCTGGCTGGCACATTCTTCCTCGCTCAAGCTGCAGCAAATCAAATGAAGATGCAAGCATCAGGAGGGTCCCTCCTGTTTACATCTTCAGTTACCGGACATCAGGCACATAAAAACCTGGCAGCATATGCAATGACCAAAGCAGCAATCGAGATGCTCGCGAAAAATCTTGTCGTGGAATTATCTCCGTATAAGATTAATATTAACACTGTTGCACCCGGCGCAACTATCACCGAAAGGACATTGAGCGACCCTGAATACGAATCTCTCTGGTCAAAACTTACGCCTATGGGAAGAGCAGCAAATACTTTAGATATAGCAAATGCGGCACTATTCTTAGTATCTGACAATGCAAAACAAATAACCGGCCAAAGCCTTATTATTGATGGAGGTTGGTCCTCCGTTAGCCCGTCACCATTTTAATAACTAACTTAAATTTCACAAAACTAAATTACAAGCAAAATGAAAAAACTTCTGATATTTTCCCTTATCAATCTGATATTGATATCCTGTACTCCCTTGACACATAAAAAAAATTCAGGTTGGATCAATCTTTTTGATGGCAAATCCCTGATTGGCTGGACAGCAAACGAAAACCCCGGTACATTTAAAATTGAGAATGGTGTGATCGTAGTTAAAGGACCGCGGGCACATTTATTCTATACAGGCCCTGTAATGAATCATGACTTTAAAAATTTTGAATTAAAGGTTAGGGTAATGACTTTGCAGGGCTCTAATTCCGGAATCTATTTTCACACTGAATTACAGGAGAGCGGGTGGCCATCAAAAGGTTACGAAGTCCAGGTAAACAATTCACATACTGACTGGCGAAGAACCGGAAGCTTGTATGCCATACAGGATGTAAAGGAAGTTTTAGTCAAAGACAATGAATGGTATACTGAGCATATCATTGTCAATGGTAAAAATGTTACCATTAAAATAAACGATAAGACAGTAGTCGAGTATACTGAACCTGATAATGTAAACCGCCCTAAAGACATGGCGGGCCGATTGATCTCACACGGCACCTTCGCTTTACAGGGACATGATCCCCAAAGTACAGTAATGTTTAAAGAGGTGATGGTAAGACCCCTGCCCTAGTTTTACTTTGATGATAAAGAATAAAATATATCACCATCTAACCGGATAAGAATATGAAAGCTGAGGTTCTATATCGATCTCAATGTATCCTGGGTGAGGGGCCCATATGGCATGCGGAAAGGAAATCCTGCTTTTGGGTGGATATTGAAAAGGGTATTTTGTACGAGTATAGTTGGCTAAATAAAAACACAAAATTCTGGAGCTTTGACTATAAACTATCCCTCGTTATTCAGGGAAGAAATAATCAATTAATATTAGGTTTAAACGGAGGGATTGCAAGGTTCGATTTAGAATCAGAAAATCTGGAATGGCTACTTGATATTGAAACTGAAACCGTTGACAATCGTTGTAACGATGGTTCCTGCGACAGGTCTGGACGATTATGGATAGGAACAATGCAAATGCATTTTAAAAAAGGAGCTGGTTCTTTATATTGTATTGATAAAGACCTTACTATCAAAAAGAAACTAGATAAAGTTAGCATTTCAAACGGAATTGCATGGTCTCTGGATGGTAAACGATTATACTTTATTGATAGCCCAACGCAAGTAGTGCAATCTTTTATCTTTGAAGAGGAAACAGGTGATATTAGTTTTGAGAAAGATGCCATTCAAATACCTGAACAAATGGGAACAGCAGATGGCATGACTATAGATGAAGAAGGCATGCTATGGATTGCACATTGGGGAGGATTTGGTGTTCACAGATGGAATCCGGTAAATGGGGAACTACTCGAAAAGATTGAAATACCCGTCCCCCATGTAACTTCATGTACTTTTGCAGGAGAAGATCTTGATTATCTGATAATTACCACTGCCAGAGGCGATTTGAATGAAGTGGAGCTGAAAAAATATCCGGAGAGCGGGAATGTATTTTATTTAAAAACAAAAGTCAGGGGAACAAAGTCTAATACCTGCATTTTTTAACCATATCCGGAATTGAAAGCAATTTTCATTACAAACTACTGAGGCTGTAACCTGTTAATGAAGCTTGTCCTTCCGATATTCAAATCAGACATAAAAACTCAGAACATAATTTCTATATTTGCCTCAAAATACGTAAAACGTACCTGCCTACCGGCAGGCAGGCAACGTATAACTTAAAACCTACAACCTACAATTTACAACTTACAACTTAAAACCTAATGGCATTACAATGCGGAATAGTAGGCCTGCCCAACGTAGGAAAATCAACCTTATTCAATTGTCTATCAAATGCGAAAGCACAGGCTGCAAATTTCCCTTTCTGTACAATCGAACCTAACATAGGAGTAATCACGGTTCCTGACCCGCGGCTGACTAAGCTGGCAGAACTGGTACAGCCCCTGAAGGTTCAGCCTAATACCATCGAAATCGTAGATATTGCAGGCCTTGTTAAAGGAGCGAGCAAAGGTGAGGGTCTTGGAAACCAATTTCTTGGGAATATTCGTGCTACAAGTGCAATAATTCATGTGTTACGCTGTTTCGATGATGACAATGTTATCCACGTGGATGGCTCGGTTGATCCAATCAGAGACAAGGAAATTATTGATACTGAGCTGCAGCTTAAAGACCTTGATGCAATTATCAAAAGAATCCAAAAGGTTGAAAAGATGGCTAAAACAGGTAACGATAAGGACGCTAAAAAGACTTACGATGTTTGTAATGTTGTAAAGTCACATTTGGAATCCGGCAAATCTGTCCGCACAGCTCCTATAAGTATTGAAGACCGGGAATTTATTGCAGATCTTTGGCTTCTTACAGAAAAACCTGTTCTTTATGTATGCAATGTTGACGAGAAATCGGTGACAACCGGTAATAATTATGTAGACAGAGTTCGTGAATCTGTGAAGGACGAAAATGCTGAGGTTCTTGTGATTTCTGCACAAATAGAAGCTGAGATTGCTTCATTGGACAGCTACGAAGAAAGGCAAATGTTCCTTGAAGATCTGGGCTTAACCGAGTCAGGAGTAACGAAACTTATTAGAGCAGCATATAAATTATTAAACCTGGCAACCTATTTTACTGCCGGTGTGCAGGAAGTAAGGGCCTGGACTATAACTCACGGTTTCACAGCCCCCCAAGCGGCTGGAGTAATCCATACCGATTTCGAGAAAGGATTTATACGAGCTGAAGTGATTAAATATGATGATTTTGTAGGTTTGGGTTCTGAAGCTGCATGTAAAGAAGCGGGAAAATTAGGCGTAGAAGGCAAGACCTATATCGTCCAGGACGGCGATATCATGCATTTCAGATTTAATGTTTAAGTCTTGCGACTGAAAAGCGAATAGCTATATTTGCCGATAAATGTGCCCATAGTTCAATGGATAGAATTGCAGATTCCGGTTCTGCTGATGGGGGTTCGAATCCCTCTGGGCACACAATTTTAATAGTTCAATGCCCGCCCGGCTGAACGCCGTTCGGATGAACCCGCTGGCTAAATATCTTTCGAATTAAGTCGCGTCCAAAGGTCGTCCGATCCAAGATAAGATTGCTCCTTCCTTCTACCCGCCCCGATAATTAAAATATTTATTCTTTCCCCTTTCTATATGGTATGGTCTTTGCAACTGTGCTATTACGTTAAAATTTACACGGTATGGAAAAGAGAAAAATATTAATAGTCGATGATGACCGGGATATTTTGGAGGTGATGGGCATAATTATGGAGTCGGAAGGTTATGAGGTTGATTTAATGTCGAGCGGACAGCAAATTTTTGAACACATTTCAACCTTCCATCCGGATTTGATAATTTTAGATGTTATGCTTGGAAATATGGACGGAAGGGAAATTTGTAAAAAAATCAAGAATACGGAAGATACCCTGCATATACCCATAATAATGATTTCAGCTTCTCATAATATGGCTGATTCTGTAGAGAAAGAATGCAAATCGGATGATTTTGTTTCCAAGCCCTTCGATATTGTAAACTTTATAAATAAAGTTGAATTAAAACTCTCTGCTTGATCAGTTTTATTTGAGTTCTTTGATCTTGATACTTCGATAGGCTACAGCGTCACCATGGTCCTGAAAAAGTATCCTGCCTTCAGCTGCCATACCGAAATCATTCCATACTTTATATTTACTTCCAGCAACCAGACTCAGATATTCAGCAGAACCGCGCTGATATTCCACAACTTTAAATCCGTTCAGCCAGTGTTCAACCTTATTGTCCGGGTAGACACGAATGATACCCTGGTTCCATGTACCAATTTTTCGTGCAAGTGATGATGGTAATTTCTGTGGCTTTATTAAATCGTAAAGGCCACTGGAAGTGCGGTTTCCACTTATTCCCAGCTTTGCGTCAGGATGTTTCTCATCATCGAGTACCTGATATTCCAGGCCAATAGCAGACCCGGTACTTTTCTCCTTTTCAGTTACAAAATATTTAACGCCGCTGTTAGCACCTTCGGTAAGAAAGAAATCAAATTTCAGTTCGAACGCACTAAACTGTTTTTCGGAAACGATATCTCCCCCATTCACCGACTCGCCACCTCCTGATTTAACCACGTTCAGAGCTCCATTCCTTATCTCCCAACCTTTTTCCGGGAATTTATCCCTCCCTGCTCCTCTCCAGCCCAGGGTTGTCTTTCCATCCCATAATAGAGAATAACCATTTTTCTTCTCCTGAATAGAAAGATCGTTAGGAACATTATTTACAACGTATAAATTATCTGTTGGCGAAGGCTTTAAGTTGCTTGTTCTGATCTTAATATTTCTCCAGCGTATTTGTTGCCCCGGCTCTTTAGATTTTGGTATCCCGTGAACCTGTAATGCGATAAAACCTTTTGCGGTTTCGGCGTCTACAACATGAGCAGCAGGAATACCATTGACCCAGGTTCTGATTGTAGTACCAATACACTCTATTCTGTATTTATTCCATTCATTGTTTCGAAAAGCCCCTTTTCCCTGTGGATTAAGTTCCATGGGATACAACCAGCCCCGCCTTGCTTCATCATAGATCCCCCCGCTCCACTGCCTTGCCGACGGGTCTATTTCTATTTGGTAGCCATGTACACGTCCGTTCATATATTCCGGTTTGCTCAGGCTTCTAATTTGTATACCCGAATTCATTTCCGGATGAACGAAAAGCTCCAGCTCCATAATAAAATCTCCATATTCTTTTTCTGTGGCTAAAAAAGAATTGGGCTCGTTTGCAACCGTGGTACCAACAATTTCTTTGTCCTTAACTTCATAACGGGCTTTTCCATTTAGTTGCTTAAATCCGGTAAGATCCCTGCCATTAAACAGATTTGTCCAGGGCTCATTGTCCTGTGCCAAAGCGCCGAGAGATGTAAAAACACATGCAAAAAACAAGAATGATATGGATTTCATATAGATATTATTTTACTAAAAGTACAAATTCCTGATTTAACTAGCACAGCTAAATTCTCGAAAATTCATTATTTTACATCAATTTCCACATCAAACTCAGATTGAAAAAAATGCGTCCATTATATTACCTGTGCATTCTCACATTAATTTCTTGCGGCACGGCACGAAAGAGCTCATCATCTCCAGGAAAAGCACAGCTTAAAATCATGAGTTATAATATCCACATTGGAATTCCCCCAACAAAACCAGGCGTCACTGATATAGATGCAATTGTTAAGACGATAAAAAACCAGGACCCGGATATAATTGCGCTTCAGGAAGTTGATGTAAATACTACCAGAACAGGTAAGATAAACGAAGCTGCAATTATAGCTAAAAAACTGAAAATGGACTACTTCTTTGCTAAAGCCATCGACTATGCAGGCGGAGATTATGGAGTCGCCATTTTATCTAAATATCCGTTAAGTGAGACAAAAATACATCGCCTCACAACTGTCGAAGGAACCAAGGGCGAGCCAAGGGTGATGGCGACAGCTAAAATCACACTCAAAAAAGGCTTAGTAATACGTTTTGGTTCAACCCACCTCGACGCTCAGGCCAGTCCTTTAAACAGGGAAAAACAAATAGCAGAAATAGTTGAAATAAGTTCTTCTGAAACTCTTCCCTTCATTATTGCAGGCGATTTCAATGCGCAGCAAGTGTCATCTGTTATCAAAAAGCTGGATGAAAGCTTCACACGAACTTGTCAGGACTGTGCTCCGACCTTTCCTGTTGTGAATCCTGGCAGAGCAATTGATTTTATTGCATTTAGTAATACTTCAAAAATCAAAGTGATTTCGCATTCCGTAGTTCAGGAACACTACGCATCAGACCACTTGCCTGTAGTAGCATTGTTGCAGATTGGTTTGTAAAACAGAAGATTTAATTGTTTATTTTAAGGAGCCTGGAATCCTGAAAGATGATATTTAATATTAAATTATCTCAGTATCAAAATGTTAAAAACGTTATTTTTACGTTGAAACGTTATGAAAAGGACATTCGTTACAGTTCTAATTTTACTTCAGTTCTTTGCCAGCAGTGCACAGAAAGTAGGGCTGGTATTTAGTGGCGGTGGAGCGAAGGGCCTTGCACATATCGGTGTATTAAAGGCTCTTGAAGAAAACAATATTCCTATCGATTACATTGTTGGCACTTCGATGGGGGGAGTAGTAGGCGGCATGTATGCCTCCGGTTACTCTCCGTCAGAAATTGAAGAAATTGCCCTTAGTTCAGATTTTCAAGATTGGGTTGGTGGAAATTTCAAAAACGATTATAGATTTTTCTTCAATAAGAAGCCTGAAAATCCATCATTCTTATCTGCGAAATTACAAGTAGACACTGGCTTCAATTTCAAACTTAGGTCCAACCTAATTAACGATATTCCACTTAATTTTGCACTTTTAGAACTTTTCGGGCAAGCTTCTGTAAACGCCAGCGAAGATTTCGATAAATTATTTGTGCCATTCAGATGTATTGTAGCAGACGTTCTGTCGCAGGAAATGATCCCGGTTTCAAAAGGCAGTTTATCTGAAGCTATAAGGGGGACGTTCACAGTCCCATTGGTTTACCGGCCAGTGAAGGTAAATGAAAAGTATGTGTTCGATGGAGGATTGTATAATAATTTCCCAGTGGACGTTCTGAAAAAAGACTTTCAACCCGACTATATTATTGGATCCAATGTATCCACTAAAATATTTAATGACTATCCGAAGGAGAATGACGAAAAATTAATGAATCGCTTTCTCGTATACATGTTTCTTTCAAAATCTGATTCTACATCCATAGGTAAAAGTGGAGCTTACATACAGCCAAACCTTGCTGGATTCAGCACAACCAATTTTACTCCTGTTGCAGAATTAATAAAAAGGGGATACGATGCAACAATTGCTGACATAGAAAATATTAAAAGATCAATCAGCAAACGCACAAATCACATCGAACTTTTGCGAAACCGAGCAGAATTCAAGAACCGTAAATCGAAATTGGAGTTCAATGATATTATTGCAACAGGTATAAATCCAAAGCAAAAAAAATACGTAGAAACTGTTATAAAACGCTCAATTACCGAAAACCCCACTATAGAACAATTGAAGCCAGGGTATTACAAACTAGTTGCGGATGATAACTTTGAGACGGTTTATCCGCGGATAAGGCGGGCAGCAAACACTGACGGCTATGATTTTGAGCTACAGGTTCAACGTCAGAAAAATTTTAAACTTGATTTCGGCGGAGCCATTTCGACCAGGCCTATCAGTAATGCCTATATAGGCCTGCAGTATAATTACCTGAGGAAAAATTCCTATACATTTTCCGCAAATTTCTATTCGGGTGGATTTTACGAATCTGCACAGGGCATGACCAGAATGGATGTCCCTGGAAGACTGCCTTTTTACCTGGAAGCTGAATTTACATATAACCACTGGAATTATTTCAACAAGAGCCAGATCTTCATCGAAAATGTTGATCCAACATTTATTGAACAATCAGATAAAAGAACAGTACTAAAACTTGGCTTCCCATTAAGTAATAATGGAAGATTAGAGCTTCAGGCAGGAATTATCAACTTTGGAGATCATTTCAGCCCCAACCGCCGGTTTCAAATCGGCGATATTCTCGATAAAAGCAGCTTTAATGGCCTCATGTCTTCCCTTACTTTCAACAAAAATCTCCTAAACCGCAGAATGTATGCCAATCAAGGATCGTCGTTTCGGGTGGGGATAAGCGTTTACAGCGGAACCGAGCATTACGTTCCAGGAAACATATTGAGGGATGAAGTAAATTTTAGCCCTGTGGGCGAACGGAGGGTAAATCGTAATTGGTTCCAGGCAAAGCTGAGCCGGGAACAGTATCCTTTTCATGTTAAACGCTACTCGTTCGGGTACTTAACGGAAGTTGTAATAAGCAATAAGGCAGGTTTTAGTACATATAAATCAACCCTGCTCAGCGCACCAGCTTTTTATCCATTACAGGATTCAAAATCCCTTTATCTGGAGAATTTCCGGGCAAACACCTATGCTGCCCTGGGACTTAAAAATGTTTTTAAAGTGAGTAAAAATCTCGATGCAAGGGCAGAGTTTTATGTCTTCCAGCCTGTGGAAGAATTTGAACTCAACAAGCTGCAATCTGTAGGGTATGGAGACCTTTTTGCAAAAAGCTATTTAGCTGCAACTGCTGGTTTAGTTTTTCATACATTAGTTGGACCGGTTAGTTTAAGTTTTAATCATTATGAAGAAGAAAAAAAACGATTCGGAGTGATGTTTCATGCAGGATTTTTAATATACAACAAGCGTTCATTCGAATGAGCCCATCCTACCGCAGGCAGGTTCATCACCGATTTAAAACAATTAATAAATTAATGAGAAATTATAAGATTTTCCTACTTTTTTACGTACTACTAAGCGCTGCGCCTTCAGTCTATTCTCAAGGTGATACAGCAAGCATGCGGCAGATCTCCCTAAATAACTTTGTGGTCAAGGAAAATCTATTGAAGAACAACAAGATCGCAATAATCGCCGCTGATGAAACTGAAAAACCCATTGAAAGTCTTAACGGAACTTTTCAGTTTAGCATAAATGGCTTTCAACAGGAATTAAAGTTTAATGATGGAGTAGCCGTTGCACCACTGCCAATAGATAAATCTACATTTTTATACCTTCGGCATGAAAACGAAGCCGGTGTTCACGGGAAGCTGTATTATATTTATAAAAAGGATGACAATCTTAGTCCCTATAAAATTAACTGGCTGGTTTTAATCCTTATACCGCTGGGGATAATAGTTCTGGCTACACTATTCAGAAAGTTTATTATCATTGGAGGAATCATACTCGTTGCATTCCTGATCTTTAACTCCAAAAATGGCTTAGGTATCCCTACTTTTTTCGATACGGTCTTCGACGGACTTAAAGGACTATTTTAACACAAACTTCCGACTTCAGACCTCCGACTTCCGACTTCCGACCTCCGACTTCAGACTTCAGACTTCCGACCTCCGACCCCCGATCTCCGACCTAAAACGGCATCCCGATCCCGAAATTATACTGGACGAGTCTGTACACATCCGGAAAATTGGTGATCTCATACTTGTCTTTTAATTCATTTCTGGCGCCTCTATTCAGAAGATATTTAAGTACATATTGATCCGACCCTTTAAATTGAGGATCGCGCACTTTTATACCAACATCGAATCGGAATACGAAATAATTGAGGTCGAAACGTAGACCTGCACCTGTACCAACTGCCAGTTGTCCAAGAAATTTATTGAACTTGAACTCACCCCCGGGATTTTCTATTCTGCTTGCTGGCGAGTCTTTTCTCCACACATTTCCAAAGTCAACAAATGATGCGCCTTTGATCTTGGCATTTAGAAAATTCTCTGCAATGGTAAACCGATATTCCAGGTTTCCTTCAAATTTATATTCACCGAGCTGATCAAGATTTCTCAAATTCCGTCTTAAGGTATCAGCTTTCCCATCAGATCCCAAAGAAGATCTGTTATAATTACCTGGACCGAGGGTTCTTGCCTGCCAGGCCCGGACACCGCTTGATCCTCCTGCAAAAAAGTTCTTTTCAAATGTTAACTGTTCGCTGTTGCCATGAGGAATTCCTATACCGGTATTTATACGGAAAATTATCTGTTTTTCTCCGCCAAGGGATCGATATAATCTGGTGTCGAACTCTGTTTTGACATATTCCTGGTAAGGGAGGCCAAATAATGTCCTTGAACCGGTGGAATCTCTCGGGAACTTAATAGCACGATCTAATAATCCAAGTGTATTTCCAGCCGCATCAATCGCCCCGCGGAAATAGATAAAGTTGCTATAGGTATTCAATCTAATATTATTGAGTGTGTATGCATACTGGCTTCCCAGGTTAAAGAAAGCGCGGTTGTTGGTTCGGATATATAATTCGTAGCCACGCTGACTTAGGCTGTCTCTAAAAACAGAGTTAAGTTTGCCTTTCCTGAATTCAATATTTATTGGTGTTAGGGAATGAAACTTGTATTTGGTTTCTATCCAATCATAAGTTATTGAGTTTATAAAAACCCTGCTGGAAAACGCGTCTTTTTGGTCAAATAACTGTATGCTACTGGAAATAGTAGTATGCGGGATACCATTCTTACCTATCATCGGAATTGGAAACGGCACTAATAGCTTGGGTAGAACCAAATTAGCACCCAGCTGAAGGTCACGGCTAAATATTTTGTCGATCAGGCTGCCAGTCGCATTGGCGTCGAATAGAAGCCCGTATTTTGCCTTTATTTCGAGTAATTCAGCCCCCCCAAACAGGTTGCGGTTCGTGTACGTGTTACCAATATTGAATCCGTTTCTGCCGGAATTAAATGTGTACTCCCCCTCTACCCTATTGTTCATGCGCTTTAGTGGGACGATATCATACCTGGGCTGGAGGCGATTCGTACTGTCACTTGTTTTAGCATAATCCACTTTAATAGTGCGGAATACATTCAGGTCATAAAGGCGGTCGTAGGTGAGATCTTCCTTATCAATATTATATATATCACCTTTTTTAATAAAGAGATAGCGACTGATAGGTCTTGGATCAAACTTCCCGGAATAGTCGGTAAAGCGAAATTGTGTATCAACTGTCACAGTATCAGCTAAAAGGCTATCTGTCAATCCACTACTATTTCGAATGGTTACAAGGCTGTTATCAATTGTATAAACCTGGTGCTCCGGTTTATCGGTCGGATTAGCGAGGTACATCGTAACTTTTGCCTGACTATTATTTAGATTACTGTCTACGTCAAACCTTACAAATTGCCGCAGGTAATCGAAATATCCGCTTCTCTTCATGAGTCTGTAAATCTGCTCACGTTCATAGGCCAGCGAGTCTGTATCGAAGCGCTGGCCCACCTTCATTCGGGTGAATCCAGCCCGATTGGCTTCATAAAGTTGTGCTACGGCAGAATCAGCAATCTCATTGCTAATTGTACTAATCTTGAACTCCGGCCCCTGGTTGGCGGTAAATTTAATGCTTGCTTTCTTCTTTTCTACCTTGATATCGCTTTTAACGGTTGCCTTGAAAAAACCTTTTGTCGCAAGAAATTTCTCAATCTGGATGCGGGATATCTCGACTAAAGAACTGTCGAGTATGTGAGGTGCCTCGCCAATGGCGCGTACGCGATCAGTTCGGTATTTACCCTTCTTGGTATTGAAAAAATTATATAGGGCTAGATTAAGCCTGGAATTAGGGCGAATGTCGTTCTGCACGAATGTCAGGGCGCTTGCAGCAAATTCTTTATCCACACTATCCAGTTTCACGCTCTTAACAAGTGCCTGATCATCCGACAAATATCGTGTGGCGTTGCAGGCAGACAGAATTAAGATCAAAAGCAGTATACTTGCAAGTGAGAAACTACGGCAGAAAAAGTATGATTTCAAAGTCTCAAATAAGTTTTATAAAATCCTTACAGCAAAAAAAAATCCGAAAAGCAAATGGCCTTTTCATAGTTGAAGGCTTAAAATCCGTCTCAGAATTTATTAATTCCGACTATACAATAGACACTATCTATTACACTGAAAATGTGATGCCAAAGTTGGGCAATTTATCACAGAATATAAAGTCAATTGAAATTAGCGTTTCTGATTTAACTAAAATAAGCGCTTTAACATCTCCCCAGCAAGTACTTGCAATTGTTAAAATACCCAAACACAGAGACTTAACAAAGCAAATGCTGAAAGGTTCTTTTACTATTGCAATTGATGGAATTCAGGATCCCGGAAATTTCGGTACAATTATCAGAACGGCAGATTGGTTTGGTGTAAATCACCTGGTTTGCTCAGAAGATACAGTTGACGTATATAACCCTAAGGTTGTGCAGGCAACTATGGGTTCTTTATCCAGAATCTATGTCGCGTACTTTGATTTGCACGAGTTTCTTGACGATCCCGGTGTTCCGGTGTTCGGAGCACTGCTAGAGGGTAAATCAATATATGAAACCAATTTTGGCAACGAAGGCATCTTAATTCTGGGAAATGAAGGTAATGGGATCAGGCCACAAATAATAAGTAAGATCCAGTTTCCGATAACAATACCCCGGTTCGGAGAAGCAGAATCTCTGAATGTGGCCGTTTCAGCATCAATTTTTTGCTCCGAAATAAGAAGAAATTCGTAAAATATATTGGGGACCAATAATAAATTGCTACTTTTGCTTCCTTTACAAAAGGTCGGGTGGCCGAGTGGCTAGGCAGAGGTCTGCAAAACCTTTTACACCGGTTCGAATCCGGTCCTGACCTCAACGAAAAAAATAAATTTTAAAACCATGGGTGTTACACGTTTAAAAAGAAAAGACAGAAAAAATAAAACGACTTCACGTTTAGAGGTTCAATTTTTGAAGTTAGGCCGGAACATTGAAACCGGAAGCCGTTCAGCTGAGTCTGCAACAAGTCAGATCAGTAAGAATAACGCAGTATTAGCAAAGATTGAAGCTGCAGCGAAGAAGTAAGAAGCGTTCTATATTTAGAAACTTTAATCCTGACCAGTAATGGTTGGGATTTTTTTGTTGATGGTTGGCTGCCGGTAGGCAGGTTGGTTGTTGGGGCTGTAGTACCAAGTAGCCATAAGAGCATGGGAGGTTCTTATTTTACAACCTTTAAAATACCCTTCAATATCCTCTTCACCAGGCCCGGTCCTTCGTACACAAATCCAGTATAGATTTGTATAAGAGTCGCACCCGCATTTAGCTTCTCAATTGCATCTTCCGGTGAATGGATACCGCCCACACCTATTATTGTGAAAGCTTTACCAGACTTTTCTGAGAGGTAACGAATTACTTCGGTAGATCGCTTTCTGAGAGGCTTACCGCTTAAGCCGCCGGTCTCTTTCGAAAGGCTTTCAGGAGATAATAGTCCTTCGCGGGAAATCGTGGTATTTGTTGCAATAACTCCCGCAATGTTCGTCTCCTTAATGATCTCGATGATGTTGTCTAACTGTGAATCCGACAAATCTGGTGCTATCTTAAGTAAAATCGGCCTGCTGATATCATTTTTACGGTTGCGGTGCTGAAGGGAATTCAAAATGTTTTTTAATGGTTCCTTTTCCTGCAATTCACGTAACCCAGGCGTGTTTGGAGAACTTACATTCACAACAAAATAATCCACCACATCGAACAACTGATCGAAACACTTTATGTAGTCGCCCAGGGCATCTTCATTGGGCGTTTGCTTATTTTTACCAATATTTCCCCCGATAATTAATCCTTTTCGATCGAGCGCTCGTAAGCGATGTGCAACCACATCCACGCCTTGATTATTGAAGCCCATCCGGTTGATAAGAGCTTCGTCATCCGGAAGACGGAACATTCGGGGCTTCTCATTCCCCGGCTGCGGAAGTGGAGTTACAGTGCCAATCTCAATAAAGCCAAATCCAAACCCCGCCAGATCTTCAATAAAATCAGCATTTTTATCAAAACCGGCAGCGAGGCCAAGTGGATTTTTGAATTTCAATCCCAAAACTTCCCTTTCCAGACGCTTATCATCCAGTTGAAAAGCATTTTTCAAAAATGGCTTAACTCCCCAAATCCGACTTGCTCTGCGTAAGCCACCAGTTACGAAATGATGGATGTTTTCAGGGTCGAACTTAAATAATAATGGCTTGATGAGTTGATACATACAGCGAAGTTAGCCCTTAATTTCAATTCAAGCCTTATTTATTGGTAATCATCAGGAGCATTTTTACCGAGCTTGAATCTGACTTTACCATCTTCACCATCCAGAGCCCTGAGATTAATAACTATTCCCTTAAGATCGCGGTCCTTCCTTGATTCTCTTCCATCCACCTGTTCATCTTTACCCGGATTTCTGAGAGGGATCTTAATGGCAATGTTCGTACCGGTGGTAAAGCTGTATACTCCGTCGAGGAAGATATTTAATACAGTAGAACGGATTTCCATGGGCGGGATGATAACCTTATTACCCTGAATATTTAATGTATTTTTCAGGCTAATAAAGCGGATATCGGAAAAATTTCTGTTGGGAAAAGCGAAGCCCCCCACTTTGGTCATAGGTTCAAAATTGACCAACGCTCCATTACGGATATCAAAGGTCACATTCCCTCTGAACGATCTTGGCACTATTACTCCATTGTCGCCCATCGAACCCGAAATAGAAGTTCCGCCGAAGAATGTTCCACGTAAATTCCGGCTTGTAATGGCATCCTGTCCGAAATTATCGAAAGCATTAAACAGTTGCTCAACATTTACATTGTTAATTTTTGAGTCGACATTAAATCTGTTGACTTTTCCTGATTGGTCTATATTGCCCGTTACATTTAAACTACCACCTCCCTGCTTCAGGCTTAAATTATTAATTGCTATTCCAGATTGTTTCAACGTGATTCCTCCTCGTACATCGGTTGCCACGAATTTCTTATACAGGACCTTATTCACACTAAGATTCATATTCATACTAGCCTGTGCGAGTATCCGCTCCAAATTGGCGGATATTTTTTTCACTCCTTCAGCACCCGCGGCACTGCTGCTAACATTCCTCCGGCCCAGAAATACTAAGAATTCATTAAGATTAATCTGAGGGCTTTTAATCTGCCAGTTTATAAGCATTTTCTCAGGATCAGAATAATATAGGTTTGAAAAATTCCTCACTTCACCATTCATGCTCAAAGATGAAGTGCCGCTTCTCAATTTCAAGTTATTAATGAAAAGATCAAGCCCTTTAAAATTCATAACAAGCTGCATATCCTGCAATGAAAGATTACGGGGTTTATAAGCTGCCTTTGCGTCATGAACATGTATTGATCCGTAAATAAACCGCTGTCCCTTATCATTTTGATTAAACGGCGCTTTGTAAATCAAATCCAATTCGGCGTTCCCCGCGTTAAACGTGAATGTAGAGCCGCCAAAGACTTTATTTAACTTCGCTAGTGGGAATGAAGATATGAAACGACCGGTGAATACGGGGTTTTTTAAATCGGTGATCCTGATTGAGTCTGCAGTGAAAGGTATGTCATAATAATTACCTTTCATCTTATTGAAAATTATCACAGAGTTAGGATCATTTCTGAGTCCTCCTTTAATCCACTCATTGCTGTAGCTCCCCGTAAAACTGCATTCCGTAATTGTTTCCCCTGCCATGCTAATCTGATTATTATCAACCACCCAAAAAGCATCAATAAATGGCTCGCCTCCCCCTTTCAATTTACCGCGCAGAGTTGCCCGAACATCCACTGGGTTTTTTACACTATACCCTTTTAGCCTTTTTGTTACATGAGTGGATAATAAAGTCAGCGCATCCTTATAAAGAATAGAGGGAGCCTTGATACTTAGCTTGTAGTCGGATGCATCAGGCGCAAATTTAAACGTGCCGCCAAGATTAATCTCGTCATTGTCAATATTGATTTCCTGTTCAGGTATGGTTAAAAGATGTTCCGCATCATCATAAATCAGGTCGATATCCATACGCAGATTTTTGTTCCTTAAAAAACTACCGCGCTTAATGTTAAACGCAAAGGCTTCTACCTTTGCCTGAAGATTTACATTTCCCTTCCAACCATCGCTATTGTAATTAATTCTTCCGGCAAAATCATCGACTTTAAATTTAAACAACTTGTTTTTTAATTTATCCTCTATAGTAAGGCTCACATTATCAAGTAGCACGCGGTTAATTCGCTTCCTGCCTCCGTTACCTCCAGCAGAAGTTGTTGTCCGCTTTTTAAATATATCCGTATTCCGCAATCCTGAACTATCAGTAAAAAGGTAAATCGCACCATTACTTATACGTATATCTCTGATAGTGGGTGAACCTGTGAGGATAGAAAATGCATCAATTTTTATAAACACATTTCTCGCATTTACGAGATCATGTTTGTGTTTGTCCCAAAGGCTATCCCGAAGGAGCACATTTTCCAGCCCGACAGAAATGCCCGGAAACCCCTGAATCAGGGATGGCTCCATACGCTCAATAGTAAGCTTCCCATTCAGGTTCTCATTGAGCTGTTCAGTAACTGTTTGAAGCAATTCTTTTTTATGTGAATACACATAAAAGGCAAGACCCATCCATAGGATCAGAAGGAGACAAATGAGAATCCCGCCGATTTTCAAAGTAAGTTTTAACCAGCGTTGCATTTTGTAATATTTAGTTGCATAAGTAGTTAGACGATAGAATTTCAAATTTATATACTCAAAATGCAAGCCAAATGCTTCGCTTTGCTCGCATTGACAATATCTTTTTTATCATGTTACTAAATAAACTGTGCTGGCTGTTCCCCGATTTATTCGGGGATCTTCTGCAGACACGGCGCAGCTCGTGTCCTCTACGCATCTCAAAATTCCCGATTCAAATACCCAGCGCAGCTGTAATCCATATGCAGATCGGTTGCATACTTAATTTCCCAGTCAACACATGCGGCTGTTCCCCGATTTATTCGGGGATCTTCTGCAGACGCGGCGCAGCTCGTGTCCTCTACGCATCTCAAAATTCCCGATTCAAATACCCAGCGCAGCTGTAATCAATATGCAGATCGGTTGCATATTTAATTTCCCAGTCGACATATGCGGCTGGGGCCGCGTGTCTTTCACGAGATCCCTCCCGGGCCGGACCCGGGACTAAATCGGGGAAGAGGGCAAAAATAAACACATAAATTCCGTACTTTTGCGCGAAATGATTGCGATAAATAACCTGACGTTCGAGATCGGTGCAAGGGCATTATACGACGAAGCTAACTGGCATATAAAACCCGGTGAAAAAATTGGACTAATCGGTGCTAACGGAACCGGAAAAACTACCCTCTTAAAAATAATTGTGGGCGATTACGCCCCTACAAGCGGTACAATATCCATGGCAAAGGATATTAAGATCGGCTATCTTAACCAGGATTTGCTGTCTTACCAATCGGATAAAAGCATTTTACATGTTGCGATGGAAGCGTTTGGTCGCCAAAACCAGCTGCATGCCGAAATTGAAGATCTTCTCAAGAAAATCGAGACGGAGTACACGGATGAACTGATCAATAAGCTTAGTGATAAACAGCAGGAGTTCGAAGCGCTTGACGGTTATAACATTGAATACCGTGCTCATGAGATCATGGCCGGACTTGGATTTAGTGAAGTTGATACACATCGTACGCTGGCAGAATTTTCCGGTGGATGGCGAATGAGGGTTATGCTTGCGCGAATCTTACTCCAGGCCCCAGATATATTATTACTGGATGAACCTACCAATCACCTGGATCTTCCTTCCATCAAATGGCTCGAAACTTACCTGCAGGCGTTTGAAGGAGCAATCGTTATTGTATCACACGACAGGTATTTCCTGGATCGTGTAGTGAAGAAAATAGTTGAATCCCGCAAAGGAAAGCTTATTCCTTATGCTGGAAATTATAGTTTCTATGTTGAAGAAAAAGGCCTGCGCGAAGAGATTCAGAGTGGTCAGTTTAAAAATCAGCAAGCTAAAATAAAGCAGGAAGAAAAGCTTATAGAGCGTTTCCGGGCGAAGGCCAGTAAAGCAAAAATGGCACAGTCGCGGATAAAAGCCCTTGAGAAAATGGAACGCGTAGATGACGTTGATGATGATAATCCATCAGTAAACTTCAGTTTCAAATTCAGCAAGCAATCCGGACGGCATGTTATCCGCATCGAAAATCTAACCAAGGCTTACCCTGGTGTTCCTATCCTCAAAAATGCAACTGCGACGATTGAAAAAGGAGATAAAATTGCCCTTATCGGTGCCAATGGCCGCGGTAAGTCTACGGTGTTAAGGATCATTGCCGGGGCAGACAAAAATTATTCAGGTATGTGTGAGACAGGGCATAACGTCACTCAGACCTTTTTTGCTCAGCACCAGTTGGAAGCTTTACATCTTGAAAACGAGATCATCAGGGAGTTACAGGCCTTTGCACCGAAACATACAGAGACAGAACTGCGTTCCATATTAGGTTGCTTTCTTTTCACAGGAGATGATGCATTTAAAAAGATCAAAGTCTTGTCAGGAGGCGAAAAATCGCGTGTCGCCCTGGCAAAAGCCTTGACTGCTGACGCCAATTTTTTAATCCTTGATGAGCCTACCAACCACCTGGACATTGCGTCGGTCAATATTCTGATCCAGGCACTGGATCAATTCGAAGGAACATTTATAGTAGTTTCTCACGATAGGTACTTGCTTGATAACGTAGCCAATAAGATTTGGTTTATCGAAGACCAGGAAATCAAGGAATATCCCGGAACATATGCGGAATATGAAGAGTGGAATTCAAAAAGGGTTTACTTACCAAGGGCAATAGTTCCCGACGCTCCTAAAAAGGAATCGAAAAAAGAAGGAAAGCCCGGGATTCAAGCAGATAATACGAATAATGATCTCAAGAAACTAAACCAGGCGCTTCAAAAACTTGAAGAAGATATCGAAGAACTTGAAAGCTCAGTTAAAAATGCGGAGGCAGAGCTGGCTAAAGAAGAAATATATTCCGACAGTGAAAAACTATCGGAAGCAAACCGGCGTTATCAGCAGTTAAGTCCACGTTTATTAAAAGCCCAGGCCGAATGGGAACGTATGGCCGACGAGATAATGGAACTCGAAGCAAAGTAAATTTTCTTCGCGTAACAAAACTGATTATTATGCGGAGATCATTAGTCCTTTTTTTAGTTTTTTTTAGCGTCAGCCTTAGCTTTGCACAGAAAAAACCGAGAATCAAGCCTGTTGAAACTCCTCAGAGTGAACTTCGGTATGAAAATTTTATATACATACCAGAAATCCGCACAGTCGAGTTTTACAACCGGTCGCGGGAGCAGTCAGTTCCGGTTTATAACTTAGGCAGCCAGGAGTCACTGTTGCTGGGATTCGACGACCTCAGAGGCGGCAGCCGCAACATAACCTACTCAGTTGAACATTGCGATGCAGAATGGAAAAGTAGTCGCTTGTCGCCGATTGACTTTATTGAAACGTTTACCGAAGACCGTATCATCGATTACCGATCTTCCTTCAATACGCTTCAAAAGTACACGCACTATGAACTGATGATCCCAAACCTGAATGTCAGGCCTAAGATCTCCGGTAATTATCTGCTGAAGGTGTATGAAGATAACGACCAGCGAAAACTTCTGCTCACCCGGCGTATGTACGTTATCAATCCCCAGGTTAGCATAGGCGCTGAGGTCACGGCCTCTAATATTGTCAATGAACGGGACCGACGCCAGAAACTCAATTTTATCATCAATCACGGGCAGCTGAACATCAGCAATCCGTACCTGGATGTCAAAGTATTTATCACCCAGAATAACAGGCCGGATAATATTCAAACTGCAATCCGCCCGACATTTATACGGCCCGGGCAACTTGTTTATAATGACCTTCGCGGAACCGATTTCATGGGCGGGTCTGAGTTCCGGCGTTTCGACATTCGCAGTCTTCGTTTCCGTACCGAACGGGTTGAGCGAATATCACAGGATACAGTCAATACCATTATTTTGCTTCCAGATATTTCGGAAAACCGTCAGAGTTACACATTTATTTACGATGAGAACGGCGACTTCTTTATCCGCAACACAGATGGGCGTGATAATCGAACTGATGCGGACTATTCAACTGTGCAATTATCCCTTGCTAGCAAAAGGCTATCGAATGAAGGAAACGCTTATGTTGTAGGCCAGTTTAACAACTTCCAGCTCACAAATAAAATGACTTTCGATGAAACCAGCAATCGCTTCCGCGGGTCAGTATTCGTAAAACAAGGGGTGTTCGACTACCATTACATTTGGGTTAGCAATGACGGAAAAACGCGCGATGATGTGATGTTCGATGGTTCACATTTTCAGACAGAGAACGATTACCAAATCTACTTTTATTACCGAAGGCCGGGTTCGAGGTGGGATGATTTGGTGGGATTTACGGAGCTGAATACGGTGAAGCGGTAGGAAGACCGAAATCGGAAGCCGGAGGTCAGATGTCGGATGGATTTCCGACATCTGACCTTATCCGTTCTACCGAACTTTAAGTGCTCTTCCTGTATTTGTTTTCTGAAAATTATACTCCGCTAAGTTTCCATGGAGCCCTGTACTCGCGTTTAACGTATTGGTTAACTTCGGCCACATTAGTAACTTTCATCTTTTCTGCATCCCATAATAAATTGATGCCGCGTGTAGAATACACTTTGCGTGGCGGTCTGCCACTTGCTCCCGGCATTTCAGTAAACAGGTCATGTCCTCTTATAGCCATATTACACATTAACATGGCCTCTGATAACAATGCGGCTTTATCGAAAGGAGAACTCGTTTCCATATTTCCATAACCTGCCAGGCAAGCTTCAACCCATTGGGCGTAGTGCCCACCGGCCTGACCTTTAACTCTTTTATATTTTTCAGGCACCGTTACCTCATCCATACGGGAGACCGGTAAAAGCCGTGCATTAGCGGCGTAGCAATTTGCCATCATCTTACCTTTTGTGCCGATGAAAAGCATACCGCCATCTCCACCTCCAAAACGCTCTGACGGATCTAATTCCTGAGGACGCGGAGGCTGTATTCCCCCATCCATCCAATGTATTTTTACACTACCCTGTGTTTTTGGTGTTTTCGGAAAGGTCATAATGCTATAATTTGCCGCAGGGCCCGTTTCAGGGAAATAACCGGAACCGCTGGAACTGGTTTGTACTTCCGATACGTGCTGAAGACCTAAAACACTCATTGGTGCTTCAATAAAGTGAGCACCCATGTCGCCAAGAACGCCGGTACCATATTCCCACCATCCTCTCCAGTTGAAAGGAACCACATCAATACCACCCTGAGCAGTCGGAGCCGGGAATGGTCGGGCCGGAGCAGTACCTTGCCACAGATCCCAGTTTAACGTAGATGGAGGTGTGGCCGTTTTTGCAGGCCAGTTCATATTACCCTGGGGCCATACTGGTCTGTTAGTCCAGATTTGAACTTCGCTTACTTCTCCGATAACGCCAGCTTCAAACCACTCACGCATTTGCCTTACACCATCGTTTGATGCACCCTGATTACCCATTTGGGTTACTACTTTATGCTTTTTAGCAAGATCTGCAAGCACCCGTACTTCATAAACATCATGTGCCAGTGGTTTTTGGATCCAGCAATGTTTGCCTAATACCATAGCTGCAGAACCTACAACTGCATGGGTATGATCCGGAGTTGATACGGAAACGGCATCAAATTTTTTATGCTCTTTGTCAAACATCTCTCTCCAGTCAACATATCGCTTAGCATCAGGATAGGTTGAGAATGACTTGGCACCACGTTTTTCATCAACATCGCATAAAAATGCCATTTTCGCCTTACCACTACCCATAAATCCGGATATGTCACTTTCTCCTTTTCCGCCTACGCCCACTGATGCTATATACAATGTGTCACTGGGAGCAACAAAACCTCTGCCCAGCACGTGACGCGGAACAATGGTAAATCCTGCAACTGCAACAGCGCTGCTTTTAATG
>NZ_JBKJUM010000063.1:0-6021 GCF_046590655.1 Daejeonella sp. | reverse complement strand
TTCTGCACAATTCACGAACCTGTATTCCGATCTGAGGTCTAAGAAATTCTCCGAGGAAATAATTTATGTACTTTTTACCATTTTCCTGTTCTTCATTTTGCTTAGCTTTTTCTTATTTATGCTTCGTGAGGAACTTTATATCCGTAATAATTTTCTGGCTTTATTCCTTTCACTTTTAGCGTTTCTGGTTATCATAACCAAGTATATGCTCAGGAAATACCTTCATCAAATCCTGTATACGGGTCGGTTAAATGAACATATTCTATTAATTGGAGCCACCCAGGCTGCCAAGGATTTTTACGACACAATTAATCGCCATTACTTTTACGGATATAAATGCGAAGGCTTTCTGGACAATGAAATTGATAAATTGAACGGCTGCGCCTATCTCGGGAAAATAGGAGACATCTCCAAAGTGCTCGAAGAAAGAGTTATCGACGAAGTAATCATTGCCCTGCCCAATTCTCAGCATCAGGACATGCGGATCTGCATGGAAGCCTGCGATCTTTACGGAAGACGGGTCCGTATTATCCCGGATCTTTACACTTATGCCTCCAGTAATATTCAGATCAACAATATTGGCATGCTGCCCGTGATCAATCTGCGTGCATTACCTCAGGACCGGGCAGCCAATAAAATAGTAAAGAGAGGGTTCGATATTCTTTTCTCCCTGTCTTTTTTGGTCGTATTAGGTTGGTGGCTGCTACCCTTAATTGCCCTTATTATCAAGCTTACATCAAAAGGTCCGGTTTTGTTTAAGCAGGAACGCTGGGGTCTAAACAATAATTTAATTATATGCTATAAATTCCGTAGCATGTACGTTAACAGTCCGGAAAGTGATTCCAATGGCAAATTCCTGCAGGCTTCACCAAACGACATTCGTGTGACAGGATGGGGTAAATTTATGAGAAAATGGAATATTGATGAATTGCCCCAGTTCTGGAATGTATTGTTAGGCAATATGTCAATCGTGGGCCCTCGTCCTCATGTCACGCCGCTAAATATTTCTTCCATGCACAAGGTAGATCGGTATATGCTCAGACATCTTGTAAAACCAGGCATTACGGGCTGGGCGCAGGTAAACGGCAGCCGCGGTGAAACCAAAACACCTTACGACATGCAAAAGAGAGTCAATCACGACCTTTACTATATTCACAACTGGACCTTTCAGCTTGACTGCCAGATTATCTTACAAACGATTATTACCATAATAAAAGGTGATCAGCATGCCTATTAGCATTATCAAAAAATCATTAATCTTCTCTCTTTTCATTTTCTTTTTTGGAGCTACAGTTCAAGCCCAGGTTGTCTGGGAGAACCCTAAATTTGAGGTTTACGACTTCCTTTCCCGCCAGGCCCAAAAGGGGAATATCGACTTTGCCGATTTTATCCAGCCCATCAGCCGGAAAGAAATAGCAAAACATTTGGCCACACTGACCGATTCCACCCAGGAATTATCGGTTAAAGAGAAGAAAGAACTGGACTTCTACCTTAAGGAATATTCAGAATTTGGGGTTCCCGATACCAGCAGCTTTTTTTTCCTAAAGAAAGATTCCTTAGACAGACTTCGCTTCCTGTCGGTACGAAAGGATGATTTCCTGGTTAAAGGTGAACCAGTACTAACACTCGAAACCCTGCAAGGAGGTGGCAAACAGGTATTTAAAAAAGGGAATGGCCTGCAGTTCTGGGGTCATATGGGTAAAAATTTCGGTTTTCAGTTCTATTTCCAGGATTTTACGGAATCGGGGGAAGGTGTTGACAAACTCAAGGATTTTAACAGCGAACAAGGCATTGTCAGAACCAATACCGTGAATCCTGATCGGGTGTCCTACAGTGATATTAGGGGCTATATGACCTATAATTGGAAAAACGGGTCGATATCTGCAGGCAAGGACAATCTATTGTGGGGATATGGCCGGGGAGGAAGAGTAATCCTATCTGATAAAGCTCCGTCATATCCTTTTATACGGTTCGACTACCGGCCATTAAAATGGTTGAGTTTTCAATATTCCCACGCATGGTTACAATCGGGCATGATTGATTCAAACAAAACCTATCCAACCGGAAATCAAGTTTTTGGAGGTAAAAGGGAGTTTTATATTCAAAAGTTCATGGCCACCCACAGCTTAAACTTTTTTCCTGCTAAGGGGCTTTCCTTCAGTGTCGGTGAATCTATGATCTACAGTGATAAATTAAATGTGGCCTATTTGATGCCTATGATGTTCTTTAAGGCTTATGATCATTATACCAGTAAACACAATATAACAGCCGGTTCGAATGGGCAGTTCTATCTTCAGGCGAGCTCGCGGAATCATATTCCTAATACACACATTTATGCAAATATGTTTATTGACGAAATCCGCACATCTTCTCTGTTTGACCGTTCGAAAAGCCGAAACCAACTGGGATATACCCTCGGTGCGTCGTTCACCGACCTTCTTCCGTATTTAACCCTAGGCTATGAATACACCCGGGTGAATCCGTTTGTATATCAGAACCTGATCGGCGCACAGTCTTATCGGAGCCAGGATTACCTTTTAGGCGACTGGATCGGAAGCAATGCCGATCGATCAGTGATCTTTGCCGAATATACCCCAATTCCCCGCCTGAAGGCTTTAATTCAATATCAACATATTCGAAAAGGATCAGCCGGAAGTATCGAGCAGCAATATTATGCAGAACCCCAACCTGAATTTCTTTTTGGTCTCAACAGAACTCAGACAGAAGTGCGGATGGGTTTGTCATATCAGATAGTGCATAACGTTTATGCCCAGAGCCGCTATACCATGATAAAAGATCAAAGTCTCAATCCTGAACTAAACACGAACTTTTTCAATTTCGGTATCAGCATAGGGATGTAGATACTATCTAATAAACCTGTCGATACCGGCGGTATGAGGTCCCTCGCTTCGCGTCGGGATGACGCAGTTGCTGTGGGGAGAGCGAAGATTTCTCCGAGCTTGACGTGCCCGGTGAATATAATTAAGGGCGATCGCTCGTCGAAATTTACCCGCGATATGATGGTTAGGTTATTTCGACGAGCGAATCCAATCGTCATTTTTGACTCTGAAAATAAAAGCTCGGAGAAATCTCCAGTTCCCAAAAGCCAGCACGTCATCCCGACGCGACGCGAGGGACCTAAGACTTATGCTGATTTAAGGTGAATTTATAAACTGAAAACCAATATAATCCTATATTTGTAGCTAAATTTCGGATTATTCCATGCGTTTACGATATATAATAATCGCTTTAATTATTAGCGTTTCACTTCTGAAGGTTCAATATTCTTATTCTCAAACTATTTCAGTAGATAATTTACAAAACCTGAAAGTTAGTAAATTATCTGATCAACAAGTTTTAGATGTATGGAAACGGTTACAGGCTAGCGGTGTTTCGGAAGATGTTGCATACCAGCAGGCAATGCAACGCGGACTTCCAGCATCAGAAGTTGAGGCCTTTAAACTACGACTTGCTGAAATTCAGGCCAGCGCAGCGAAGTCCAAAATGGCATCGATAAAACGGGCTCCAGACATAGCTCCCGAAAGACGTGATACTATTAAAACAGTTATTGAACAGGTTCAAAAATCTTCCCCGACAGTTTACGGCTATGAATTTTTCAATAATCCGAAACTTACATTTGAACCTAATATCCGGATAGCAACCCCGAAGAATTATGTTTTAGGTCCCGACGATGAGGTAATCATCAATGTGACAGGGCTTAACGAAACTACCATAACCCGTAAAATCACCCCGGATGGCACTATACAGTTGCCTTATGCCGGATTGGTATATTTAAATGGTCTTACTGTTGAGACGGCATATAATAGCATTCGCAATAAACTCGTCAGAATATACCCTACCATCTCATCTGGCCAAACCAAAGTAGACATCAGCCTGGGCAATGTTCGTACCATCCGGGTAACCATCATAGGCGAGGTAAAACAACCGGGAACTTATTCTATTTCTTCCTTATCTACACTTTTTAACGCCTTATATTTATCCCAGGGGCCTTCTCAGAATGGCTCCCTGAGAAATATTGAGCTTATAAGGAACAACCGGGTAGTAAGGACGGTAGACTTCTATTCTTTTCTACAGCAAGGTCTGTTAACTGACAATGTAAGCTTGCATGATCAGGATGTTATACGCTTTCCGGTTTACAAAAAAAGAGTAGCTATAGCCGGCGCGGTCAAAAGACCTTCGACTTATGAATTAAGTGCCGCCGAAACTTTGCAGGATCTGATCAATTACGCAGGCGGTTTAGCCGACCAGGCATATAGGTCGGCCGCCAAGGTTAGCCAGTATGGTGAAAAGGAACGTAGCGTTAGGGATGTGCCTTCCGGGCTTTTTGATAGATATGTTCCATTAAATGCTGATTCTGTTTATTTTGAAGCTATTCTCAACCGGTTTACTAATCGCGTCGTAATTGCTGGAGCTGTTTATCGCCCGGGGCTGTTTGAACTTACTCCCGGACTGAGCCTGATACAACTTATAGAAAAAGCGGATGGCCTGCGTGACGATGCATTTCTTACACGGGGTTTTATTAAAAGAACTAATTCAAATCTTCAGAAAGAAATTGTGTCGTTCGACCTGAGTAAAATTAAAAATGGCAGTGATCGGGATATTCTGCTTGCAAGGGAAGATTCCGTCGTAATACTTTCGTCAAATGACTTGAAAGAAGAAAGAAAAGTAACAATTGATGGGCTAGTACAAAATCCCGGAATTTATACATTTCGCCAGGGCATGACCATTCAGGATATTATTGGGATAGCCGGGGGCTTTTCGACTGCCGCAGCCAAACAGAGGGTAGAAATTTCGAGGATATTGAAGGACGAAAGTAATGTGGTAGCCAATCAACTGGTTAAAACATATACCCTCGAACTTGATTCTGCACTATATGGAATAAACACAGAGCCTTTCCTGTTAGAGCCTCTGGACTATATCTATATTCCCAGGCTTGTTAACTATCGGGCAATTGGCACAGTAAGCATTACGGGTGAAGTTCTGTTCCCGGGCGACTACTCCATCCAGAAACGAGACGAGACAGCGAATGAAATCATTTCCCGCGCAGGAGGCCTAACACCCTATGGCGTGTTACAATATGCACAGATCTACAGAAACGGCATCCGGATCGAAGAGAACCTGACAGCAGCAGATAACTCAAAAGCAGATGCTTTAATCATTATGGCCGGTGACAGTATTGTAATTCCAAGGCAAAACCTATATGTCGAAGTAAAGGGTGCAGTTAATACCCCACAGTTGTTAAGATATTCCCGTTCAGGCTTTAAGTACTATATCAACGCTGCTGGGGGAATTACCCAGAGTGCAAAGCTAAAAAGCGCATATATTCAGTATCCAAATGGAATTAATAGACCAATAAAGCATTTTCTTTTCTTTAGAATCTACCCGAAAGTTGAACCAGGGAGCACCATCACCGTTCCGGAAAAACAAGGAGTAGGAATTAAGATTGGCGTAGGAGAAATTTCAGCACTTACATCTATACTTACAGCCGTTGTAGGGCTGATCGCAATTTTAGCTGTGAAATAGCGTGGCATAACCAATAAAATCTCAAACACAAGATTGATGAAAAACACCCCAGAGAAGGACAATATTTTTGAACAGGAATATACCTTTCGGGATGCTTTGTTCAGAAGGAAAGATCATCTCATTTATCTGTGGAAACGTAAATTTCAATTTCTGCCCGTCGCAGTTGCAGGTGGGCTACTTGGCATGCTGCTGGCATGGTATTGGCCAACAACATACACATCCCGCGTAACATTTGTTGTAGATGATACAAAAGGGGGTGGAGGTTCGATGCTGTCATCCCTGGCGGGGCAAATAGGAATTGATATGGGCAGTCTTTCAACAGGTGGAGTACTTGCCGGCGATAACGTTCTACAGCTGCTTAGAAGTCAGAATTTAATTAAACGAACACTAATTTCGCCTTATGATGATACTAAACCTAATTACACATTGGCAGATAAATATGCCGAGGCAGGAAAATTAAAGAAAAGCTGGAAAAAG
>NZ_JBKJUM010000127.1:0-6533 GCF_046590655.1 Daejeonella sp. | reverse complement strand
AGCTCATTACATTCACAAAGACGGGTTGATCAAATAAGTATCATTTATTCTCGCAACGAAGAAAATGCCAAACGATTTGCTCGTGATTATCAGATACCAAATTACGCTACCGATCTTTGGGACGTGGTAAGTCATCCAGATACCGAAGTAGTACTAATCGCTTTACCTAACCACCTTCATGAAGAAGCGGTAAAAGCTTGTGTTGCAGCAAAGAAGCATGTAATTTGTACTAAACCTTTGGGCCGTACAACTGCCGAAGCAAAACGAATGCTGGACATGGTAGAAGAAGCAGGAATTTTTGGCGGCTACCTGGAAGATTTGTGCTATACACCAAAGTTTTTAAAATCATTATCCAGTGTACAGGAAGGAAGCCTGGGTCGTATTCTCTGGACTCGCTCCAGGGAAGCGCACCCCGGTCCGCATAGTGATTGGTTTTGGGATAAGGAAAAATCAGGTGGTGGGGCAATCATCGATCTTGCCTGCCATTGTGTTGAAATTGGTCGTAATTTTATAGGTAAAAATATAAGGCCGGTTGAAGTAATGTGCTGGGCGGATACTCAGGTACACCCTATAGAGGCAGAAGACCATGCCTTGGGTTGGGTCAAATATGCCGATGGAGCTATCAGCCAGTTTGAAGTAAGCTGGACTTTCAGAGGCGGAATGGATTTGAGGGATGAAGTGGTGGGAACCGAAGGCAGTATCTGGATAAATAATTTTTTGCGTACTGGGTTTGAAATGTTTAGTACCGGCAAAGGTGGCTATGTAGCGGAGAAAGCCGAAGTAAACCAGGGTTGGTTATTCCCGGTAGGAGATGAAGCACACGAATTGGGATATACCAATATGTTTACCGATATGTTTGAAGCTATTGAACAAAAGCGACAGCCGATGGAAACTTTTTACGACGGATATATTGTAAATACCATTTTAGATGCAGCCTTGAAATCTGCCAGAACTAAACAATGGGAACCGGTACAAATAGAGGATTGGAGAGGAGATGAAACTACTAAAAGCGGGCAGGTTTTAATCCCATACGATAAAGAAAACTGGCTGGTTAAAGAAGAAGTATTACCTAACGGAGATGTTGCCTATATTCTAAAACATAAAAAAACAGGTATTATAACGCGCAAAAGTAAATTGAATTAATCTGACAAGATATAATTGGTATGAAAAACCCGAAAATGAAGTCAATACCACACTTGTCGTGGAAAGCAACTTCGTTCCATCCGGTTTTGCCAATCTGAGGAAACCTCCAATTCTGCACTATTAAAGCAAGGCTGCCGGCGGCTCAGCTTTGGGAAGCCCACTTATTTCCATCAAAAACGTATTTATGAAAAACATATCCCTGTAGGTACAGAGCTATGTTTATTATTTTTAAAACTTAAAATTACCCAACAACAACCTGTTGTTTTGAGGTCAGGACAGAGCAGGACAGAAGAGTAAATATTCATTTCTAAATTGTGATCCAGTTTAAAAACTTAAGAAATTTTACCGACTAGCTAAACCTGCATAACGATGAATGAAAACGTCAACAAAAGTACTTTATTTTACGGAAGCTGTTTTGCACTAATCACCACCGCCTTTACATTCGCCATTAGAGCGGGGATTTTATCTCAGCTTGGCAAAGAGTTTGAGCCGAGCCCTTTCCTTCCATACTGATTGTTTTATTCATTATATGTTTCTTTTGGCAAAAAAGGACAAAAAACGACATGATAACAGCTGCACACTAATAAAAACGTTGCAAGCACATTGGTTGGTAGAAAGTGGCTTCTTAACACTAATTACAGCTGATTTTTTATAAAATGATTCGGAAGAATATCTAATAACCTATTAAACAAAACCACTAAATTTAAGTACATGAGAAAACAAATTACAGCACCAAAAAACAGGTATTTAAAAGGAAAATGGAGGGTGATAAGCATCGGCTTATTATCTCTGGCTCTGCTTATGAGCTTCAGTTTTCTACCTGTAACCGCAGCTTTGAAAAATCATAGCGGCCGAATTACTACTACCTCAGGCAACAAATTCGTTCCGGGTATCATATTGCCCAAAGCAGATATTCCGGTAAAAGGAAAGATCACTGACCAGAAATCCGGAGAAGAGCTGATAGGTGTTTCTGTGAAAGTAAATGGAACTAATATTGGTGTTTCTACAGATGCGAATGGAAACTATTCTCTGAACGCGCCCGAAAATGGAACTTTGCTTATTACTTATATCGGTTTTGAAACCCAGGAGGTTACTGTGAACAGCAGAGGAACTATCAATATTCTTTTGGTAAGGACCAACACTTCACTAGATGAAGTTGTAGTGGTAGGTTATGGTTCTCAAAGGAAACGGGATATCACGTCTGCAGTTTCAACAATAAATATGGAAGATATTGGGGAAACTCCTTCAAGAGGTATTACGCAGTTGATTCAGGGACAGGCGCCGGGGGTAGTAGTGAGGCAACAAGACGGACGCCCTGGAGCTGAATTTCAAGTGAGGATCAGGGGAATCGGATCCCTGGGTGCGGGTAGTGAACCCTTGTATGTAGTTGATGGATTTGCCTTGGGAACCAGTACTGGTCAAAATATTAATCCCAATGATATTGAAAGCATTTCAATATTGAAAGATGCCGCAGCCACTGCAATTTATGGAGCAAGAGGCTCAAATGGCGTGGTGCTGATTACCACAAGGAATGCTAAAGAAGGGAAGATGAATTTGAATTTTTCTGTTGATTACGGTATTCAGAATATTCCTGATTCACGAAAGGTGACTGTTTTGAACGGGGTTGAATTCGCCCAGTTTAAAAAAGATGTTTTCATGGACCAGATCCGATATTTTCAGAAAAGAGAGCCTACTATTGATGAGGTCCCAATAGGCTACCGTTTTCCGGAGCAAACTAAATATTCAACCAATTGGTTTGATGAGATACTAAACAAGAATGCCCCTTATACCGACTATAATCTTAGCCTGACTTCAGGTCAGGGATCCATCAAATCAATGGTTTCATTAGGGTATTATAAAGAAGATGGTGCTGTGATTAAAACAGATTATGACCGATTTTCTGCCCGCTCAAATATAGGAGGAAACATAAATAAATTTATTTCAATGGGCTGGAACCTGAGCGGAACCTTTACCAGACAAAATCTAGCAAATACGAATGGTCGTGGTGCCATAATAGGTCAGACGCTCATTATGGATCCCCGGGAACCTATGTATGAAAGCGATGGAACTATGAGACCATATATAGGAGGATCGGATGGGGTGTTTGGATATCCAAATCCTGTGTTCTTGCTCAATAATGTTATCAATAAGCAGGATATAGCCGATGTTTTGTCTAATGGTTTCTTGGAGTTTGCTCTCCTTAAAAATTTAAAATTCAAGTCGTCACTTAATGCCCGGTTAACCTATAATAGAACCAATGGATTTGTTCCTTCTACTATTGGTGCTGGAACTGCGGCAGGACGTTCAGGAGCTCCTCCCAGAATTGCTACAGCAAGTGCCTCAACCGGGGAATTAACTAACTACTCAGCAGATCAGATATTGAGCTATGAACCCAAGATCGGTGAAAATCAAAAAATAGATTTTCTAGCCGGTTTCACTGCTCAGGAAGAGAAGGTAAAAAACGTCTCGGGAACAGGAAATACTTTCCCTGACGACCTGGTTCCCTACCTGGGTTCCGCCATTTTAAGATCCTCCACCTCGGGAGAATTTGGATGGAGTCTGCTGGCTTATTTAGGTAGGATGAACTATTCTTTCAAAGACAAATATTTATTTTCCGCGTCAATTCGCCGGGAAGGCAGTTCCAGATTCGGTGCAAAGAACAAGTACGGAAATTTTCCTGCCGCATCAATCGGATGGAGGGTTACAGAAGAGAACTTCATGCCAAAATTTTCATGGTTAACAGACCTGAAATTCAGAGCCAGTCTAGGTAAAACCGGTAATAACAATATTGGTAACTACTCCAGTTTGTCATTCCTGAACACTAACAATTACATTCTGAACAATGCGATAGCCTCAGGTATCACAGTAGGCTCTTTCGCAAACTCCACTTTAGAATGGGAAAAATCTGATCAGCTGGATGTCGGTATGGATCTCTCATTGTTCAATAACAAGGTGGTTATTACAGCCGAATACTATAAAAAAATTACCAACGACATGTTACTATCTATAAGTATACCAGCAGTGTCCGGATTTACTTCCAGTTTGTCCAATATTGGAAAAGTGGAGAACAAAGGGTTTGAATTCGCAATTGATCATAGAACCCAATGGGGTAAGTTTAATATCCGTAATAGTTTTAATATCGCGTTCAATCGCAATAAAATACTTGCTATCAAGGGACCGAATGATGCCTTGTACTCTGGTAATTTTTATGGAGGATATAATGTGCAGAAAGTAGGTCGCCCTATCGGGATGATTTATGGTTATAAGAAGCTCGGAATTTTTAATACTCAGGAGGAAATTAATAAATCACCCTTGCAGGATGGCGTTATTCCCGGGGGCATGAGATTTTTGGATGCAGATGGTAATGGTGAGGTAACGTACGATACCAGGGACATGGTGGAAATAGGCAACCCTAATCCGGATTTTACCTGGGGACATACTCTTGATATGGATTTCAAGAGGTTTGATTTTAATATTTTACTTCTGGGTGTTCAGAATGTCGACATATACAGGAGTATTGAAGCCTCTACCATGAATATGGATGGTGTCTTCAATGTGTTGGACAAGGCAAAAGATCGCTGGAGGTCTCCTCAAAATCCGGGTTCCAATCCCAACGCAAAAAATTCACAGGGTGGCACCAACTACTTTAAATGGTCTCGTGAAAGCAGCGAACGTTATGTGTATGATGCTAGTCACCTTTGGATTAGAAATGTAAGCCTTGGTTATGCACTACCAAAAATTAGAAATGTCAGTAACGCCAGAGTTTTCCTAAGTGTAACCAATCTGGCTCTGTTTACTAATTATCCAGGCAATAATCCCGACGTAAGCCAAAGAAGTACTATTGAAGGTGGAAACGATGACGAAGCTTATCCTGTTCCAAGAACATTTGCGCTAGGGGCTAAACTTAACTTTTAAACTTTAATTCTTATGAAATATTTAATCATTTTAGGAAGCTTAATTATTTGCCTGGCACCAGTTTCATGCAAGAAGGATTTTCTCAACAAGACCGACCCTACAAGAATAGGCACGGAATTATTCTTTAAAAACCAGGAACAGGTGGATAGGGCCTTCAACGGTATATACGGACAATTGCAGGGTATAACTAATTCCGCTTATATTTTCAAGGAAATGGTTTCTGATAATACAGTGTTTGATTTTAACCCATTAGACCGTGGCGGTGCCGCGGGCTGGGAGGCTTTTGAATTCTCAACGGTAAATTCAGGAAACGGCGAGATTTCCAATTTATGGAATAGTTATTTCAGTGTTTTGTACAATGTAAATAATGCGCTTGGCAAACTTCCTACATCCAGTATAACTGAAGCTTCAAAAAAAGAAATGGATGCCGAACTGAAGTTTATTAGGGCATTTTTATATTTTGATCTGGTACGTTATTTTGGAGATGTTGTTCTGGTAACAAAAACTTTAGAAACGCCAGATGAAGCATTCAATCTGTTAAGGGTACCTCAGGCTCAAGTATATAAACAGATTGAAACTGATTTGAAAGATGCGATAGTTTCAATTCCCGTTAAACACTCTGCCGTGAAAGTTGGACGTGCCACCAAAGGTGCCGCTTTAAGTGTATTAGGCTCTGTTTATCTGACACAGAAAAAATATGCTGAAGCAGTTTCAACTTTAACTGAAATTCTGCCTCTTGGATATGCCTTGTTGCCTTCTTATGCAGATGTTTTTGATCCTAAAAAGAAGAATAGTGTAGAATCGGTTTTTGAAATACAATACCAGGGTGGTAACGATTTGGGTGAACAAAGTAATTTCATGTATATCTTTGCTCCGAGACTTTCTGCAGGTATAATTACCGGTTATGCAAACATTACCCCCGGCGGACGTAACATACCTACCAATGACCTCATTGGAGCCTATGAGAACGGCGATTTACGCAAAGATGTATCCTTAAAGACGGGGTATACACGAAATAACGTGTTTATACCAATTCCTTACATCAATAAATACAACCATGTTCATACTATTGCCGGACGCACAGATAATAACTGGCCGGTTATCCGATATGCTGATGTATTACTGATGCTTGCAGAAGCCATTAATGAAGTAACAGGGCCAGCTACAGCCTTTGACTACTTGAATCGGGTTCGTAACCGTGCTGGTCTGGCTCCCTTGTTTGGCCTGGACAAAGCTGCATTCAGAACTAAGGTGCTGGAGGAAAGAAGGGTGGAGTTAGCCTTTGAAAACCATCGTTGGTTTGATCTGAAAAGAACTAAATCTCCGGCAGAATTAGCAGCTTTCATGAACGCGCACGGTTCGAAAGAGAAGGCTAATCCTACAGTTGGAAGGGGAGGCATTGCCTTCAATGCGTTGGATTACATTTATGCTGAAAACGAGTATATATTACCAATACCAGCCTCCCAGATCCTGAT
>NZ_JBKJUM010000096.1:0-4715 GCF_046590655.1 Daejeonella sp. | reverse complement strand
AGAACTAAGATTGTATTTGGCAGTGAAGCTGTCGGGATAAAAATGCTCCCTATGTTGTATCACTCTTGAACGAAGGTCGGAGGTTACCCCAACATACAAGGTTGTTTTATACTTATTAGTCATCATGTAAACAAACCCACCTCTGTCCATCGTGGAATATAGGAATCCAAATACGTTCGATGAAATTGGATTAGTCAATGGTAACAACGGATTAGTAATGGGACCAATTTCGACGAGCGACTGGGAATATTATCATTTACGATAAACGTGCCGCGAGGAGAAATCTCCCATACTTAAAAAATCATTCGTCGTCATCCCGAAGCAAAGCGAGGGACCTCCTGCCACCAAACACACCTTGTACATTAACCCGCAAAGCGAGGGACCTCCTGCCACCAAACACACCTTGTACGTTAACCCGCGAAGCGAGGGACCTCATCGTACGTCGATTTAACTGCTAACTTATAAAAGCCAACCAAGGGACAGCATTGGTTCGCACGTGCTGCTATACTGATACTGACCTTTTATGATGTCTAACCAAAAAATCCGCCCCTTTAACAGGAACGGATTCTACTAAACTAAAACTAAACTAAACCAAACTAAACTCCCGGCATGAACCCGGTTATCTTAAAGCTGATCCTTAAAAGATCAAACTTACCTGCCTGTCCGGTAGGCAGGATAATCATATTTAGTAAATAAACGGATTTTTTGAGATTAACTGTTGCAACATATAGTTTTGTTACAGATTGGTGACGCTGGGGTGATAATTGGGAGAATTTCCCTGACTGCCGGTTGGTTGGTTGCCTGCCGAGAGCAATCGGCTGGCCAGCTACCAGTTACCTGTTACCAGGCTAACGTACCTAATCGGCTAACTAATAATCAATTTTCTATTTCTATTCTCCATTTCCTTCTTTATTATTTATTTTCTATTCTCCGCCCAATGGCTATCGGGTTTCCCCTCTCCCCTTAACCGAGGTATTTCCCAACCACCGGCATCCTCCTCCCCATCCCAAACGCTTTCGGTGATACCCTCAAAATTGGTGGGGCCTGGTTGCGCTTAAATTCGGCGACGTTAACCATTTTAAGAACTTTTCTGACCAGTGCCTCATCGAAGCCCAGTTGAATTATTGATTCCGAGCCCTTTTTAAGTTCTATGTACTGGAATAATACAGCGTCAAGCACATCATATTCCGGAAGTGAGTCAGAATCTTTCTGACCTGGCCGAAGTTCTGCTGAAGGAGGTTTTACGATACTATTCTGGGGGATGATCGAGCGGTCACGATTTATGTAGTTTGCAAGCTTGTAAACCTGGGTTTTGTAAACATCGCCCAGGACACCGATTGCTCCTGCCATATCACCGTAAAGGGTTCCATATCCCACAGCACATTCGCTCTTGTTAGAGGTATTTAACAGAATGTAACCGAACTTATTGGACATGGCCATCACTACAATAGCCCGGCTTCTGGCCTGCATGTTTTCTTCGGCTACGCTAAATGGAAGATCTTTAAATACAGGCTTCATCATATTTTGAAAAGCAAGAGTCGCTTCCTTTATAGGAATTACCTCATGCATACAACCGAGATTTTTTACCAGGTCTAAAGCATCCTCAATAGAATGATCGGATGAAAATTCAGAAGGCATCAAAACAGCCATTACATTTTCCGGCCCGAGTGCTTCGGCTGCCAGGGCGCAGACAAGTGCCGAGTCAATTCCTCCTGATAATCCAAGAACCGCTTTTGAGAAACCTGATTTTTGAAAATAATCTTTAATGCCCAGGACCAATGCATCATGAATTTGCTTAATATCTCCCTGGGGATAGTGCTCAACAGGCTTCAAACCTTTAACCCTGCCCTGATCAAATTCATACACTTTTAACTCTTCAGTGAAATATGGCATTTCATCCAGCAAGGACCCTGTTTCATCAAAAACAAGAGAGCCGCCATCAAATATTATTTCGGTCTGCGCACCTACCTGATTCACATAGAAAAGCGGCAATTGATATTTTCTGCAGTTATCCCCAAGAATCAAAACGCGCTCCTCATCATGATTGTAAGCAAATGGTGAAGCTGCAATATTGATCATCAGATCCGGCTTTTCGCCGATGAGCATATCCATCGGACAGGTGACATACATCGGGTTATCGTTGATATTCCATAGATCTTCACATATGGTCAGCGCTATCTTACATCCCATGAAGTCGACACATTTAAAATCGATCGCGGGTTCGAAATATCTGTACTCGTCGAAAACATCATAGTTAGGTAAGAGTGCTTTATTCACAACAGACTTTATTGTTCCGTTTTCAATGAAATATGCAGAATTGAACAGATCTTTCCCCTGTACCTTTGGGTTTTTTGTTGGGATACCGATGATGCAGGCAATTCCAGTGCATTCTTTTGCAATCTGTCGTGCCGAGTTCTCGCAGGACTCTATAAATTCAGAAAATTCAAGAAAATCTCTTGGAGGATATCCGCAGACGGATAATTCTGCAAACACCACAAGATCGGCACCTTTTGATTTTGCCTCGTAAATCGCGGAAATAATTTTTTGAGTGTTGAAATTAAAATCGCCGATTATATAATTTAACTGTGCTAACGCAATCTTCATACAATAATTTGTCTTTACTCATGAATAGCCATAGACTTTTCACGTTCGAATTCATAATTTAGCTGATATCATGTAGCCATGAGGATCATCCAAATTTACCTGTTTTTTTCCATTTGCCTTGTTGCTGCATCCTGTAATAATAGAAAAGGCCCGGATGTGTCGGAGGTGGAGTTGAAGGTTTCCATTGAAAGGTTCGATAAGGATTTAGGAGGTCTGGGGTCGGAGGTCGGAAGTCGGAAGTCGGAGGTCGGAGGTCTGGGGTCGGAGGTCGGAGGTCGGAAGGCGGAAGGCGGAAGGCGGAGGTCGGAGGTCGGAGGGGAGTGATTTAGGGGAGAAGGCGGAGCAGCTTAGGAAGCGATATACCTGGTTTTATGATGATTATATGGAGCAGATGCTGAGCGTGGGCTCTCCTGCTGCCGGCCCATCTTATTTAAATAATCTGGCTGATGTATTGCAAAGCAAGGATTATCTGGAATTAAAGTCTTCGATTGACAAAGCTTTTCCAGACCTGGATAGACAAGAGGCAGAGTTAAACGATGCTTTTAAACATGTCCGTTATTATTATCCCAAGCAGAAGATCCCGCGTTTGATTACATTTATTTCTGGCTTCGCCGTACAGACACCCATTGGGAACGACTACATAGGGATCGGGCTTGACATGTTTCTGGGAAAACAGGGCGATAGGTTTTACCCGGCATTGCGGCAAAGTATCCCGCATTACATTGCACGCCGTTTTACACCGGAGAATCTCACGCCAAGAGTTATCGAAACGTTTGTACGGGAAGAAATGTATCCTGAGCAGGACCAGGACAGGAGTTTACTCGCTAAAATGGTATATAATGGAAAGATTCTCTATATGTTGGATTCCTTTATGCCTGAGGTCGCTGATACGCTTAAGATTGGTTATACTACTCAGCAATTGCAGTGGTGCGAAGAAAATGAAGGTGGTATTTGGGCTTACCTGCTTGAAAACGAGCTTCTCTTTAATTCAGACTATATGAAGATTCAGAAATATCTGGCAGAAGCACCTTTCACGCCGGGTATTGGGGAAAATTCTGATTCTGCGCCTAAGCTTGGGGTATGGACGGGATGGCAGATTGTGAGAGCCTATATGGAAAAGAATCCGGACGTCACTTTACAGGAGTTAATGGGGGAAAAAGATGCTCAGAAAATTTTAACGGGGGCGAGGTATAAACCGAAGATGTAGGTTAGTTGTTAGAGGTTAGTTGGTTAGTTGTTAGACTGGGCGGAGAGGTAATGGGGGTTGGGTTGCCAGTTACCCGTTACCAGGCTGGACGCATACCCGTATGGTACGCTCGGTGGGTGTCTTGACTCTTGGTTCTTGGTTCCTTTAAAAATTATAGACAATGAAAATTGGTTTGGTTCTTTCCGGTGGTGGAATACGTGGGATAGCTCATTTAGGTGTTCTTCAGGCGCTTACTGAAGCAGGTATTAAATTTTGCAAGATTAGCGGTACCAGTGCGGGTTCTATTGTGGGTTCGCTGTACGCTCAGGGATTGGAGCCTTATGAAATTCTGCAGATTTTCTTAAAAACCAAATTGTATAAATTTCTCAGGCCGGCCTTCAGAAATGCAGGATTGCTTTCTCTTGATAATACGAGGCCGCTATTTCTGGAGCATCTGCCTCACGATTCGTTTGAGGGATTGAAGACCCCATTAATTATTGCTGCTACTAATTTCAGTGAAGGCAAACTCCGGTACTTTTCTTCCGGAAATTTGATTGAAGCTGTTCTGGCCTCCTGCTCCATTCCCGGGGTATTTAAGCCTGTTATAATCGACGGGAAAATGTATGTCGATGGCGGTGTTCTGGATAACTTTCCCATTGAACCCATCAGGAAGGACTGCGATTTTATTATTGGCTCTTCATGCAACCACCTGCCTGTAGTAAGTACCATTTCAAATTTCCGTCAATTGTTCGAAAGGGCGGCTATTATGTCGATTAATTCGGATATGGAAAATAAATGCCGGTTTTTGGATGTGCTGATCGAACCCGAGGGAATGGGAGCAACAAGTGTGTTTGATGTGAAAAAAACAGAAGATATCTATTGGCTTTCTTATAATGCGGCGCTGATGAAATTGAAGAGTGATGAG
>NZ_JBKJUM010000159.1:0-8964 GCF_046590655.1 Daejeonella sp. | reverse complement strand
CATTGTTGACACCTACGGTGGAAAAGGAGCTCATGGCGGCGGTGCATTTTCAGGAAAAGATCCATCCAAAGTGGATCGTTCAGCAGCCTATGCTACCCGTCATATTGCTAAAAATCTGGTTGCGGCTGGTGTTTGTGAAGAAATTCTGGTTCAGGTTTCTTATGCGATCGGCGTAAAAGATCCAATGGGAATTTTTGTAGACACTTATGGCACTTCGAAACTTGGATTTAACGACGGAGAAATCGCTCAGAAGATATCTTCAATTTTTGACATGACTCCTTACGGAATTGAAACACGTCTTAAATTACGTAATCCAATATATTCTGAAACTGCAGCTTACGGACACATGGGCCGAAAGAACGAAATAGTATCGAAAAGCTTTACTGGGTCTAACGGCGAGCAAAAGACTGTTGAAGTAGAATTATTTACATGGGAGAAACTGGACTTTGTAGATAAAGTAAAAGAAGTTTTCAAGGTCAGCTAGTTTATTAAGCAATCTTTATAAAAGTGGCCGTCTCGAATTCTATTCTGGACGGCCTTTTTTGTTAAAACAAAAATCGACATTTTGGGAAGAAGTTTCTAAAGTTTCTCTTAAAGGCAATTTCACCGCTCATATATCGCTCATATACCGCTCAAACACCAGTTCTTATCGCTGATATATCGCTCGTTGACCGCTCATATACCGCTGAGATATCGCTCGTTGACCGCTGTGGCATGGGTCTGGAAACGGTGTAGAAAATGTCTGGAACCGCTCGTCTGTCGGCGAGGCTGACAGTTTGACGCGGCTTAAATCAGTAGATTAGCTTCAAATTGAACCGGAAACGCCCATTTGAGACAGTTTCATATTTTGCTTAATATTGCGCAATGATCGACTGGAATAAAAACCCCTGGAAAACTCTTTCAGAAGAAAAGATTTATGAAAACCCGTGGATCAGTGTGACTGAACACCAGGTTATTAATCCTGGAGGAGGTAAGGGCATTTACGGAACCGTTCATTTTAAAAATCTAGCCATAGGAATCCTGGCGCTGGATGATGAGGCCAACACCTGGCTAGTCGGGCAGTACCGTTATCCATTAGATCAATACAGCTGGGAGATTCCGGAAGGAGGAGGTGCACACGGAACTGACCCTCTTGAATCGGCAAAGCGGGAATTGCTGGAAGAAACCGGAATCAGCGCCAATTCATGGTCAGAGATACAGCACATGCACCTGTCTAATTCGGTAAGTGATGAATTAGGCATCATTTATCTGGCCCGGGATTTAAGTTTTGGAGAATCGAGTCCGGAAGAAACTGAACAGCTAACTATAAAAAAATTGCCTTTTAATGAAGCCTACGATATGGTTATGAACGGAGACATTACTGACTCCCTTAGTGTAGCAGCTATTTTAAAAGCGAAAGTTTTAAATCTTATTCCTTAGCTGAAATCATTAATGCTGTATAATGATCTGTTTCCTAACAACCTCTTTTCCTTTTATGATGTGTAAATAATAGGTTCCGTTTGGAACATCTGTAATGTCTAACTTAACTCCTTTGCTTCCTTTGGGATTTTTTGCTGACCGGAGAATATTTCCTTTTTCGTTATATAATCTTACCAGGAACTCAGGGTTAGATCCATCTTTAGGAGTACCGTCTTTTATAGCTGTTTCTTCCGTATTGCTTATATTGAGCTCTGTACTGGCCGGGTTGGGATAAGCGACTAATGAATTGGAGACGGCATAGCCTCCGCAGTCTGTGTTATTGGCATATCCTCTGTATACCAGCTCACCGCAAGCTGTTGTGGCCACACACTGGTAATAAACAGTGCGCATGGCGGGATAGGATAATTGCTTAACTGGGGGCCGGTGGCAAGCCAGGCGCCGCGTTTCCCTTTTTTTGTGCATACAGTTAAATCTTTTCCCAGAGTAATTTTTCATTTCGTCGATTGGTTTCAAAATCATCCCAAACTCTTCTTTCTGCAAGAAATGAGATTATTGTAGTCCCTGAACAATTATAAACAGTCCGGGTACACACTCCAAGTGAAGATGCATTGTTTTCAAAATAGAACACTTTTTCTCCTTTGTAGTCATACATAGTTATTTTTGCACCTTTATAAATAAACTCGCAAGGCCCTTTACCAGATATTAATGTTTGGGCCCAGATCAATTGATCAAAAGAAGTTACACCACATGCATTTATAGCTCCACTCTCAACTGCATTATTCACTTTATCGCAACTGAATGTACATAAAGAGATAAAAATAATAATCATTGAATATTGTTTCATAGCCGTTATTCGTTTAAAATTCTTTGAGCATTTAGGAATACATTGTAAAGGATTAATGCTTTTATCAAGTATCTCATCCTGAGAAATAATTAATTCTAAGGCCGTAAACTGGAAGGCAAAGTTCCCTTTTAGGTGTTCGCTGGATAATGACTGGATATCACTCGGATTCGCAGATTTGTACATTCTTAATATTTCAACTGACGCATCATTTGATCCTGAGATTTAATTTAAAAGATTCTGCAAAATAGAAGTGCACAGAAATTTAGAATATGTTATAATCTATTTTTTAACCTATACGCAAGTTTAAGTATTTCACCAGAATTACTTTCATTTGTTAATTGGAAATCAAAGCAAAGCTCGCGCTAGCGGGAGTAATAATTGCCGATTTTTTTAAATAATTTGCAAACCATGAATAAGCTGTTAGGTTACTTATTTACACCGATCCATTACCTGTTCTTCGGACTTGTCCTCTGCATTTTCCATCCGGTTCAGTGGGCGTCATTAAAATTTGGCGGACTTGAAGCTCATAAACGCTCTGTTGACCTGATGAATTTCTTCCTTGTGGGCACCTATTTCATTATGGGAAGCTCGGTCAGCTTTAGAAATGTTCAACAATTACCTGAAAACCGGCCTGTCATATTTGTAGCAAATCATCAGAGCATGTACGATATACCGCCTCTGATCTGGTTTCTTCGTAAACATCATCCAAAATTCATTTCTAAAATTGAACTTACAAAGGGGATCCCAAGCATTTCATTTAACCTCAAATATGGCGGCGGGGCGAATATCGACCGTAAAGATAGCAAGCAAGCTGTAGCAGAGATCCTGAAATTAGGGGAAAGGATGGAGGAGCACAATTGGTCTGCGGTGATATTTCCGGAAGGCACCCGCTCCCGCGACGGCAGACTAAAACAGTTTGCTGTAGGGGGAATAGCGACGATTCTAAAAAGATGTCCGGATGCTTTAATAGTCCCAGTTGCGATTAAGGGTTCATGGAAGTTTGTACAGTATGGATCTTTTCCATTAAGCTTCGGGGAAAAAATAAGCTGGACTGTTCTGGCTCCGCTTGAAAATGAAGGAGGTCCGCTCGAAGACTTGGTTTTAAGAGTCGAGAATCAAATTCGGGCAGTAGTTGAAGGCTCCTAACCCTTAACCTCTCTTATTTTCAGCCAATATTTTTATCTTCAATCTGTTTGAAGAAATACTCACGATACGTATCACCAATTGGAATTATCTTTTCCCCAATCTGGATTCGGCTTCGTTCAATACTTTCAATTTTCCCGATTGCAACAATGTATGACTTGTGTACCCGGATAAATGATTTGGCCGGTAGAGAATCCTCCATTTTCTTCATGTTTTGAAGAGTTATGATTCTTTCCGTTTTGGTAAAAATTGAAATGTAATCTTTCAGCCCTTCGATATAGAGAATATCATCAAGGTAAATTTTTTGAATTTTATGTTCAGTCTTAACAAAGATGAAATCACGGCTACTTGTTGTGCTAATGTGATCTTGAGTGATCGCATGTCCATTACCATTATTCTGCAGAACTTTCTGAGCAGCTTTATAAAACCGGTCGAACGCAATCGGCTTTAATAAATAGTCTACAACATCAAGCTCGTAACCGTCGAGAGCGTATTGGGAATATGCAGTAGTGAGTATTACATCACATTTTCCGTTAATTATCTTCAAAAATTGAATCCCTGTTAGCTCAGGCATCTGGACATCAAGGAAAACAAGATCAATTGCATCGCTTTGAACCAGCGACAAACCTTCAATTGCGCTGGTTGTAGTTTTAACCAGTGTTAAAAAAGGCACCTTACTTATATAATCCTCCAGAATATCAAGCGCAAGAGGTTCATCGTCAACAACGAGGCAGCGTATCATTTTATAAATCTAAATATAATTCACAATTATATATTGATTCGTGGTCGTCAATGTGAAGCCGAAATTCCCCATCATATAAAAGATCCAGACGCCTCTTCACATTAAGCAAACCAATTCCACCCGTTTCATCCTTGTTTTGAACGCTTTTCCTATTTACCACCTGGAAGAAAAGCTTATTGGAACTGACATTCAAAACAATCTTTATGGGATTATCCTTGTCCGTAGCTATTCCATGCTTAAAGGCATTTTCAACAAACGAAATCAGGATCAAGGGGGTTATTCGTTTATCGTTCGTTTCACCATCAATTTCGAACTTGATATAAGCTTTGTCCTTAAACCTCAATTTTTGAAGTTCGATGTAATTTTGCAGGTATCTGATTTCGTCGTCCAGTTTTACAGTTGCTTCGTTGCTTTCGTAAAGCATATAACGCATGATCTCCGAAAGTTTCATAACCGCTTCCGGGGTCTTATCCGACTTTTGATACGCTAATGAATATATGTTATTCAAAGAGTTGAAAAGGAAATGAGGATTGATCTGCGACTTTAAAAAAGCAAGCTCTGATGTGAGCTTTTCGTTTTCTAGTTTCGTCTTAATTTTTTCATTCATAAACCAGTCAATTATGAACTTCAAAACCGTACTTAGGAATATAAAAACACAGCCTACAAAAAAAGCTGATGAAAAATACTGCCAAAAGTCCATGACATACTTTCCCTCATTACGGACCATGACAATATTGTAAAAGTAGTATGCCAACCCGCACTTTATAAACGTCGAAAGGATGACAAGAAGAATTATCGAGATGGCGCACCAAACATATCTCTTACGATTTAAGAAGGTGGGAAGAATCAACAGGTAATTTGTGTAAAATACCGCAATATTTACAATTCCAAAGTAAACGAAGATTACCAGAGATGTGTAAGACGGGTTTTTTCCGCCACTTCCTAAAAACATAAACATCAACACGAGCAATGTCCAAATGAATATATGAAGTAGTATCTGGCGCGACTTATTCATTTTTAAAAGTAGAACTTCCAGCCCTTAAAAAGGTCTCAGTTTCGACCAACTGGCAAATTCTATCTGCGAACTGGCATTAAGAAGCGTCGTGCTGATTTGAATCGTAAATTCAGCGTTCGTCTGAGTAAAAGGCAGCTTCGTCTAATACTTTTTCTAAACAATTTAATTAGTGATTTCTTTGTTTCACTAAATCAAACACAAACCTCATCACAATGAAACCATCATGAGCCGGCCTACCGCAGGCAGGCAACATATCAAACATAATGCATATGCTCATGATAGCTTCATTACCATTAAAAAACAAACTAAACCAAAATGAAAAAGCTTACAAACATCGTATCGCCATTTATTATGTTATTGGTTCCCTTATTCTTACTTATAGGAATATTGGCTATGAACTTCGACAAGGAGATGACAGCAGATAAAGAAAAAGCCAGCGTAAAATTACAGGTACCAACTTTTAAGAGCTTCGTGCAAACAGTCCTAAAATAGTATGCGCGACGAGCTTATTATTGAGACAAAAGATCTTTCCTAATGTTTTTGGCAATCAAAAGGTTTTGGATCAGGTTTCGATAAAAGTAAGCCGTGGAAGATAGCTATCTAACAGCTTTTGGAATAACTACAAGACTCTCGTGTCCTTCAGTATCTACAGACTGTACCCCAAAGTAATAATTGTCTTTTGAATAATTAAAACTGGCTGTTGTTCCTGTAATAAAAAACTTCTTTTCCCAAGTCGCACTACTTGTCTCTCTCATAACAACATAATAGCCTGCAGGTATTTCGCCTTTCGGTTTTTCCCATTTAAGGACAGTTTTATTAGTCAGTTGAGTAGTAACAACCCCAACATTTTCTGGTTCACGCGGGGATAAGGCAAGATTGGCAAGCGAAGCAAGATTCATTCGCGCTACCTTCTGCGTATAATCATAATCTACAAAATCAGGAAGATCTCCGTAATCGACGCCATTTTCCTTTCTAACGGTCTGATGCTGGCGGTCAAAATTTTCGTTCATCTCGGTCACCCGTACACCGGCAAATCCAGCTTGTGAAAATGGGGTATGATCACCCCCGCGCAGATATCGATCTCGGCGATAGATCAGTTTAACATCAAGCTGTTCAACATAACGTTCACCAACTTCTTTGAGATACCTGGCAAACTGCCTCGCCCGCCCGTCATTTTCTGATCCGGTACTTGTACGCACTGCTGCTTCTGCTGGTGTTTCCACTACAGATACACCTTCGCTAAAGATTCGTACACTTTTATTATCCTTAAGCCCGGTTTCTACACCATAGGAATTGCCGATAATGTCATTTGTAATCATCCCGGCAATGTTCCACTTCAATTCTTTAGCACGTTTTGCAAGGTTTGCAGCTCCGTACAAGCCCTGTTCTTCGGCCACCATAGCTACAAAAATTATGGTGCAGTTAAATCTGTGCTTACTCATCACTCTTGCCAGTTCCATTACTGCAGAAGTTCCGGATGCATCGTCATTTGCGCCTGGAGCAAAAACTTTAGGATCGTTAACATCTGTAGCCCTGGAATCATAATGTCCTGAAACAATAAAGACACGGTCGTCCAAAGGATCTGTGCCGGGTAATATTCCCAACACATTCTTCATGATTGCGGGAGATGTTATCCTCCGACCATCAGCCGGTTGAGTAAACACATCAAATTCTGCCTTCAACCGTCCGCCTGATTCCTTTGAATATCTTTCCATTTCTGATCTAATCCAATTCCTCGCGGCACCTATGCCAGTTGTGGTACTCAGTGTATCGCTCAGGCTATGGCGGGTTTGAAAAGTCACAAGCTTTCTAACATTTGCTTCTATATTTTTGCTGGAAACTTCGTCAACCATGTTTTTTATTAAAGGATCATGTTTGATGATTGCTGGCTGGGCGGAGCAATAAATTGTCAGTAACAGGAAAATTGAAGAAAAAAGATATTTCATAATTAAGTATTGAAACAAGGTGTGAGTTAAATGCTAAACATAAATAATTGTTTGCCAATTTACACTTTCCTCACAAAAATTTTAGGCGTTTAACTCAATTTGCTGGTGACGGTCTGGAATTTCAACATTCATAAAGCCCTTTTCAATCAATCTCTTACTTAAAGATTGCTGTACATCGTACTCCCCGTGAACAAGAAAAAGTTTTTTAACGTGAGCAGGATCCTGGCAGGAAACAAATCTCAAAAGATCGTCATAGTCTCCATGTGCACTCATTGAGCGTATGGATTTAATTTCTGCGCGTACGTCATATTCATCACCGAAAATATGGACGATCTTGTGTCCGCTCAATAACCTGCCGCCGAGAGATTTTGGCTCGCAATAACCTACCATAAGAATTGTATTCTTTTCACTGCCAATATTGTTTCGAATGTGGTGTTTAACCCTTCCAGCCTCGGCCATACCTGAAGCTGAAATTATAACGCATGGTTCCGGATTATTATTTAAAGCTTTGGACTGTACAGCATCATGAATATACGTAAGATTTTTAAAATGAAAAGGATCGTCATCCGTCTCCATAATCTTCTGAACATCTCTGTTTAATTCATCAGAATGGCTCTTTACAATCGCCGTTGCCTTCGCAGATAATGGGCTATCAACATAGTATTTAACATTGGGGAGTATTCCCTTCTCTTCCAGCCCGTTCAGCATGTAGAGGAGTTCCTGTGTACGACCGACACTAAACGCCGGGATAATAACTTTTCCTTTTCTTATTACACAGGTCTGGTTAATTATATCCTTTAATACACCCTCCGCAGCTTCGGCATCTTTGTGTAGTGTATCGCCGTACGTTGATTCCAGCAATATATAATCTGATTGCGAAAAGCGCTGAGGAGCCTTGAGTATGAGGTCATCATAACGTCCAACATCTCCGCTAAAGGAAATTCTTGTAGATCTTCCGTTCTCTAAGATATTGATGTGAACAGCAGCGCTTCCGATTATATGTCCGGCGTCTGTGAAATTGACGGTTATATTGTCTGTTATCTTATGGTCTGTATCGTATTCAACTATTTTAAACTGCCTGATAGCTTTCACAGCATCCTCTTCATTGTAAAGAGGAACGGCTGGCTTTTCACCTCTGCCTCTTCGGTTTCTATTGCTATACTCTGCATCCTGCTCCTGGATTTTTGCCGAGTCCATAAGTAATATTCGGGTGAGTCCCATAGTAGGCGCAGTACAAAATATGGGGCCCTGAAAACCCTGAGAAACCAAACGTGGGATCAGGCCGCTATGATCGATGTGGGCATGGCTTAAAATAAGATAGTTTATCTCCGCAGGGTTAAATCCGAAATGTTCATTTAGCTCGTCAGTTTCGTCCCCCATACCCTGGAACATCCCACAATCAAGTAATATCTTTGTTCCGTTTTCTAGAGTGATTAAGTGTTTGCTGCCGGTTACATTACGGGCAGCACCGTGAAAGCTTATATGCATATTGTTTTTGATTTCAATATAGCAACATACCTGCCAATTCTGCTGTGAATTTATGGAGATGCACAATTGGATAAAAATTGCGGTAGTACTTTAGTTATTGAAAGCGGATACCTTACAGAATTAGAAATTAGAGGCAAAAAAAAAGTCCCATTTAACGGGACTTTCATAATTGGAGAGCACTATTAATTAAAATTCTTATTGCTGCGTTACAGTATAAACTACCGGGATAACATTCAATCCGGTCGCTTTACCAGCATATGTACCACCCGCACCGATTAAGTAAGAAATGTTGAATTTATTAGTTGAGTTTCCACCCGTCCATGACGTATTGGTGGCTGTGATAACTGTTACAGCTGTACCGCCTGAA
>NZ_JBKJUM010000140.1:0-10142 GCF_046590655.1 Daejeonella sp. | reverse complement strand
GGCCCTTCGAACTGGGGAAGTTGAATTTGGAAATTGTCGTTTGGCTGCATGGGGTGTTTTAAAAGTACGGGGAATTTTTGGGATCTGAGGTCTGAGGTCTGAGGTCTGAGGTCTGAGCTGGGCGGAGAGGCTGTTCCCCGATTTAGTCGGGGATCTCGTGCAGACGCGGCGCAGCTCGCGTCCTCAAGATATCTCAAATTTCCCGGGCTTTAAACCACAGCGGAGCGACAGTACATTTGATAAATTTCATGCAAGAGACATTTGCGTACGACACGTGCCGGTCGACACGTGCGGCTGTAGCCGCGTGTCAATAACGAGATCCCCGACTAAATCGGGGAACAGCCCCCGACCAGATCCCGGGTCTTGCCCGGGAGGGAACAGCCCTAATCCCGCGAATCAGTCGGAGAAGAGCCCCAAAAGCCCTCACCAATCGTCAGCCAGATCTCTCCATTCACCATTTTCCCGTTCAACTAACCTATTTTTCCATTCTCTCGGCCAACGCTTTATTAATCGTTCCCGCGTAAGCGCTTCGTCGGCATCAGTATGCCCTTCGAACCAGACTAATTTTACACAATTATATTTTGCGGTAAACCCTTTGGCGGATTTATTCTTATGCTCGAACACGCGGCGGCTCAGGTCATTTGTCATACCTGTATAAAGCACTTTGTTGTATTTGTTGGTTAACATGTAAACAAAAAAGGTTTCCATACAGGAATGTAGGAAATGTGAGATTGAAAGAACGATTTTAATTAGTGTACGGCTGTTCGACTGTTCCCCGATTTAGTCGGGGATCTCCTGCAGACGCGGCGCAGCTCGCGTCCTCAAGATATCTCAAATCCACCAGGGCTTTAAACCACAGCGGAGCGATAGTACATTTGATAAATTTCATGCAAGAGACATTTGCGTACGACACGTGCAGGTCGACACGTGCGGCTGTAGCCGCGTGTCAATAACGAGATCCCCGACCAGATCCCGGGTCTTGCCCGGGAGGGAACAGCCCCGTCCGACTTCAGACTTCCGACCTCCGACTTCCGACTTCCTACTTCAGACCTCCGACTTCCGACTTCCGACGTCAGACCTCAAATTCTTTCCCCAAAAGTTTCATAAATACCTTATTTTTGTTCCTTAATTATTACATCACCTACATGGAAGTTAAGGCAGGCGAATTTCTTGAGCAGATAAATTATCCTTCTGACCTGAGAAAGTTTAAGGATACGGATCTGGTTCAGATATGCAACGAGCTCAGGCAATTTATTGTTGATACCGTTTCTGTCAATGGCGGTCACTTTGGATCAAGCCTGGGTGTAGTGGAACTCACTGTGGCTCTCCATTATGTACTAAACACTCCTTACGACCAGCTGGTATGGGACGTAGGCCACCAGGCATACGGCCACAAAATCCTGACCGGCCGCAGGAATTCCTTTCATACCAACCGGATCTATAAAGGCGTCAGCGGATTCCCAAAAAGGTCTGAAAGCGAATACGATACTTTTGGGGTAGGCCATTCATCAACCTCAATTTCCGCGGCCCTGGGAATGGCTGTTGCTTCAAATTTTAAGGGCGAAAAAGACCGGCAGCACGTTGCAGTAATTGGGGACGGTGCCATGACGGGCGGAATGGCTTTCGAAGCTCTAAACCATGCGGGTATAGAAAACTCGAACCTGCTGGTGATTTTGAATGATAACTGTATGTCAATAGACCCTAATGTGGGCGCCTTGAAAGAGTATCTGACTGACATCACGACTTCAAAATCATATAATCGCTTTCGCGACGATATCTCATATGTACTGACCAAAATTTCTGATTTGGGCCCTAATGCCCATGAAATAGTCAAGAAGGTTGAAAAAACTATCAAAGGCGGCTTATTGCAAAGAAGCAATTTCTTTGAAGCATTTAAGTTCCGCTATTTCGGCCCTATCGACGGACATGACGTGAAACACCTGGTGAAAGTGCTGAATGATTTGAAAGATATTCCGGGACCGAAATTGCTTCACTGTGTTACCGTTAAGGGTAAAGGCTACGCTCTAGCTGAAAAAGATCAAACCAAATGGCATTCACCCGGCCTATTCGATAAAATCACCGGAGAAATCCAGAAATTTGTATCGAACAAACCCTCAGCTCCAAAATACCAGGATGTATTTGGCAATACTCTTTTGGAACTAGCCGAATCGAACAAAAAGATCATGGGGATTACCCCCGCTATGCCATCCGGCTCATCCATGAATATTATGATGAAAGCCATGCCTGACCGGGCATTTGATGTGGGTATCGCGGAGCAGCATGCTGTCACTTTCTCAGCCGGCCTGGCTACCCAGGGAATGGTACCTTTCTGCAATATCTATTCAACTTTTATGCAAAGGGCCTATGATCAGGTAATACATGACGTTGCCATCCAAAAGCTGAACGTTGTTTTCTGCCTTGACCGTGCCGGTTTCGCGGGATCAGACGGTCCTACACATCACGGCGCATACGACCTGGCCTATATGCGCTGCATCCCTAATATGATCATCTCGGCTCCAATGAATGAAGAAGAACTGAGAAACCTAATGTACACTGCCCAGCAGGAAAACATGGGGCCGTTCAGCATCAGGTATCCACGCGGTAGTGGTGTCATGTCAGACTGGAGAAGGCCGATGAAGGCAATTGAAGTGGGTAAAGCGCGAATGATCTGCGACGGAGAAGATGTGGCTATATTAAGTATTGGGCACATTGGAAATGAAGCTGCCAAAGCATGCCTCGAGTTGAACACTGAAGGGATACATCCCGCTCATTATGATATGCGATTTGTAAAACCGCTGGACGAAACTGTTCTGCACCACGTATTTACGAAGTTTAAAAACGTAATAACTATTGAGGATGGGTGCATACAAGGGGGAATGGGAAGCGCAGTACTTGAATTTATGGCTGATAATAACTATTCGTCAAACGTTGTAAGACTTGGAATTCCTGATAAAGTAATCGAGCATGGAGAACAGCCGGAACTTTGGGCGGAGTGTGGGTTTGATAGTAAAGGGATTGTGAAAGCTGTTCAAAAGCTGGCTATCAGCAGGACGATGAAAAGCCTTGCAGGCTGATTAGCCAGGACAAACTAACCTAAATTAGCATTAATGCTAAGTAACTCTACTTATTCTTTAAAAAACGTCCGGGCTACTCTGAAAACTTCTATGTTTTCAAATTTTCTGAATTTAGGCAGCATTCAGGTGTCAAATGCCGTTGTCATGATGCTGCTTTACCCCCTGCTAACACAAAAGGTTGGTCTGGAAGCCTTTGGTCAAGCTATGGTTGCCAATGCAAGCGCAGTATTACTGGGAGTAATCGTAAATTTTGGCACAAGCCAGTCCGGCATAAAGGAAACCGCTATACATAGGAACGATAAGGCCGAACTTTCAAAGATATTCTATTCGATTTTGATGCTAAGGTCTTTATTGTGTCTGGCCGTAGCAGGCGGCATTATTGCATTTCATTATTCAGGCTTTCCCATCAGCCGGTATTTTTTATTCGCTATCCCCCTGGTGTTAGCTGAAATATTAAATCCGCTTTTTATTTATTTGGGTAAAGAGAGTCTCACTCTATTTAACGCGTCTAATCTCCTGGCGAAAATCCTTATCATCATTCTTGTGATCTTTCTGATTCAAGGCTCTAAGGAAGCACACTGGATAAATTTCATATTAGGAGCAGTTCATTTTGGAATCTACCTGCTTCTCTTAATCAGGATTGCTATTATTAGTCAACTTCGCTTCATCTTACCCTCATTCACTGGATTTACAGAAATGATGAAGAGCAACTTTTATCTGGTAGGAAATAATTTATCAGTTCAACTTCAGCAGTCTTTAATGCTTCTGATGTTGGCAAAATGGGGTAATAATGACTGGCTGGGGGCATACTCATTATGTGACAAGATAACCTGGTCGGGGCGGCTTCTAATCATATCTGTAAGCAACTCCGTTTACCCTAAAGCTGCTTCTATATTCCATTCCGATCCTGAATTATTCAAGTTATTTAAAAAGAAGATCCGCAGAATGCTTTTCGTGGTGTTTACCTCGTTTTCGATCTTCTTAATCGCATTCGCTCCGCCAATAGTCCAGCTGATCGCAGGTCAGCCAAATGCGAATGCAACCTTTTTACTGCGAATAATGGCTTTATTACAAGTACTAGCCGCCCTTAATTCATTTAACGTGATAGAATTGCTTATCCGGGGTAGCAATCTGTACATTTTCCGTATCGCATTAATTTTATTTGTTATTGCGATGGTTCTATCTGTAAGCATCGCGATGAGCAGGAATTTATTTTTCCTTGGATTATATACCCTAATTATCGAGTTGTTTGCTTTATTAATGTATGAGTATGTGATATACAATGATAAGGTACAAATCACCCGGGCAAATGGATAAACACACAGCTGTTATTCTTATTAATTGGAATAGTTTCGAATGTACATAGGATTGTATCGAATCTCTGAAAATGATGGATTATGATAATTTTGACATCATTTTGGTCGATAATGATTCAACAGACGGATCGGGGGATAAGTTGTCCTCCGACTATCCCGAAGTAATATATCTCAAGCTCCCGGACAATCGTGGGTTTACCGGAGGCAATAATGCTGGAATCAATTACTCCCTGAATCACAACTACAAATACTCGCTTCTTCTGAACAATGATACTTTTGTAGAGCCAAATTTCCTCGAAATTTTGGTCCGTTACCTTGCTGAAAACCCGGCAGCAGGAGCCATTCAGCCAAAAATATATTTTAATCATAACAGGTCACTGTTATGGAACGGCGGCTCATGGTTCAACCCATGGATGGGAAACGACTATGTTGAAGGTACTGGAAAAACGAGATCAAAAACTAGCGAGAGCCTGAAAGAACCAGACTGGCTTACGGGATGTGCATTAATGATCCGTAATGATGTGATCAAAAAAGTCGGACTGCTGGATGAAAGTCTGTTTATGTATTATGAGGACGTGGATTATTCCTTTCGGATAAAGGAATCCGGATACGCATTGATTTATCATCCTGAAAGTGTGATTTATCATATCGCAGGGGCATCTACCAGGGCAAAGAAAAAAGGTAAAGAAGGTTTTCTTGATCCCATTGTGCACTATTACCTGGTCAGAAACAGGATTTGGTTTCTTAAAAAGTATCTCAAGCCCAGACACAAGATAACTGCATATTCTTGTGTATCCTTATATCTTGGAGCGATGCTTAGCTACTTTTTATTAAGAAGACGCTTCGCCAAATTTAACATAACGATAAAGGCCATACGAGACGGCATAGGTTCGCGCTTTCCCGGGAATGACAGGCAGGTTTTCTAGATTGTTAATTAGTTAGGCTCCCGCAATCGTGGGGATGGCAGGCACGTCTTTTAGATTGTCAATTAGTTAGGTTCCCGCTTTCGCGGGAATGACAGGACGTTTTTAAAGATTGGGAGGGGGTTAAGGCGGCCGGGGGCCGCCTTAACCCCCTCCCCCAATACTCTCAAACATATTTGTCATTCCCGCGAAAGCGGGGATCCATGAGTTAACTTAAACCAATCAGCAGCCAGATCCACCCAATCTGGATTACGCTTTTCAACAAGTTCATTCTTCCAACTCCTGAGCCACTTTTTTATTTGCTTCTCTCTCCTGATAGCGGCATTTACAAGTGTGTGCATTTCGTAAAATACTAATTTGGTGCAATTATACTTACTTGTAAAACTATAAACCTGCTTTTGCCTATGCTCAAGTACTCTTCTTTTAATACTATTAGTTACGCCAACGTACAAAACAGTATTACTTTTGTTAGTTAGTATATAAACAAAATACTCTTGCATAGATAAAAGTACCCCTTGCATGTCACCAACAACGCCAAAACCTTACAAGCGCGGCATTTCATTTAGCATGCGGTTATAAACTCCGATCCCGGCCTCCGAGCCGGGATCTCCTATAATTAACAAAACATCTGTCATTCCCGCGAAAGCGGGAACCCAAAACCTTCCAGCGGAAGCATAATCCTAAATCCACCATCCTGGACACACCAGCTAAAACATCTATCATCCGATAGCTATCGATCCCGCGAAAGCGGGAACCTCTAGACCGGCGTGTCTAAATAGTGGGGAAAGCTTAATGACATTGCGCGAAAGCGCCAACCTAAAATCTAAACCGAACACTAGTGACCCCTAATTTGACTTAATTATCGTGTAAAAGGTTAAAAAAAATTAGATTTGCCCTTACTTTGATTTCCAGATCATATTCAGCTTCTTGTAAATATGCTCCTTATATTCCCTTTAATATACATATTGTCATTTCTTTATGCTGTAAAGGAAATATTTAAAGGTAATTCTCAGGGCCTCATTGTTTACCTGATATTCGGCCTGTCGCTTTATACAACGGCACTCGCTTTAGTTTTTAATTTTGGATATCGGGGTTTTCTCCCGGTTCTCCAATCTTTCAAAGAGGTTCTGGTAGTAATTGTGTTTTTAAGCTGCTTATGGAATCTTAAAAGAAAACTGACATTTCACTTTGTTGACTACGCGGTAGCGGCGTTTTTTTGCTATACACTTCTTTATGCAATACTACCAATCGGAGAGCAGGGGCTTGTAAATCGGTTTATTGCTTTCAAGACGACCTCTTTCTTTTGTGTTGTATACGCTGCTGCACGATTGATTGATCCAAAAACGATCTTTATCAGCAAGTATTTTCACTACATCATGCTGCTTGCTGTTTTCACCGCAATGGTATTAATGTATGAGGTAAGGCGCGATTTGCACCTGCAGTCACTAATTGGCCTGGCCGACTTTAACTATTATGTATTCAACCTTGACCCTTCGGGAAATTATGGGTTAAGCTGGACTTTCGAGTCACTGGGAGGTTTCAAACGTTTTGCCAGTATTTTCGCCAGTCCGCTCGAGCATGCTGGTGCAACATTGATCGCTCTATCCGTTATTGCCGGCGTTTATACAAAGGATGATTACACGTTTAAGCCCGACCTGCCCGGGTGGCTGGCACTGGGTGCAACGGTATTATCTATTATTTTCGCAATCTCCAGATCGGCCTTTATAAGCTATTGTATAATAGTCTATTGTTATTCCAAAATCACTCATAAGAAATTACTCTTGCGCATGATCCATTTTGGCATAGCGGCTGTAGTACTTTACTTTATCTATTATCTTAGTCAGGAAGACAGGTATGATGAACTTGTCCAGGATGTCGTCATCGATACCTTAAACTTTACCCATCCCTCCAGCGTCGGCCATGTATTAGAGTGGATCCAGGGCATAATGTCTATATATACCAATCCCTTAGGGATCGGAATGGGTTCATCCGGACGAATCGGTGGCTCGCTTGGGGAGAATATAGGCGGTGAAAATCAGTACATAATCATCGGAGTCCAGGCTGGTATAATTGCCTTATGCCTATATTTGAGCATTTATGTTTCCTTACTCAGGAATGCGAGGAAATGGTACAGGAAATTAACGAACAAAGAGCGGCAGCTCGCATTAGCGATATTACTTATCAAAATTGGGTTTATTATCCCATCACTGACATCAGAAACTGAGTCGTCAGTTTATATTTCCTACGTCACCTGGTTTCTAACGGGAATATTCATTAGCATAATTTCAGAAAAACGATTAAAAAATGACGAAGCCGTTAGTAGTGGGAGTTGATATACGGGACCTGAGGATAGCTAAAACCGGCACAGGCACCTATCTGAAAGAGCTTTGCATTGAATTTAAAAAACTGGAAAGCCCTGAAGTAAAATTCCTCTTTTTCGACACTGGTATTGGCGTCTACACTGGCGAAATTAAAATATTGAAACTACTGGAACACGTGAGATTACAGGTTTGGAAACAAATTCAATTACCTCTAAAAGCCTGGTTCAGTAGAAGCAATGTTTTGTTCTGTACGGATAACATTGTTCCGTTTACGCAGATAGGTTATAAAACGATACCAGTTATACACGATGCCTTCTTTTTCGAAAATCCCAGCCATTACAATCGCATCTGGTTATGGTTTTATAAAAATCTTGCAATTCCTGCCGCCAGGAAGTCCGCATTTGTAATTACTCCTACAGAATATGCGACCGATCGGATTCATCACTATACCGGGATAAATAAAAATAAACTAATAACAGTATGTGAAGGGCCAAAATCATTTGTACTGCAGGAAACCACAGGCCCGCATGGATCAAAAGTTCTAAATGAATTTGATTTTGAGCGTGGAGATTATATCTTGCATGTCGGGATAATGGATAAGCGTAAGAATATTCCCGCTTTAATTTATGCCTTCAAAAAGTTGAAGGACGATGGGTATCGGGGAAAATTAGTGCTCGTGGGAAAGGCCGACTCTGTAAAGTTAAATAGTGATTCACAGGCAATTGCCAATGCAATAAAGAAAAATGAACTTGAAAACGACATCGTAATCACGGGATATTTATCCGATAAAGATTTGTCAAAGGTATATGCAGGAGCCTTATTATATGTTTTTCCCTCAACAAATGAGGGCTTTGGAATACCAATTTTAGAAGCTTTCAGGCATAGACTTCCGGTAATTGTAGCGGATAACACCTGTCTGCCCGAAGTCGGTGGCAACGCCGTGTTATCTTTTAATCCTTACGATACAGAAGAAATATTTCAAAAAATGAAGTTAGTAATAGAGAACGAAGAATTACAGCACGAAATGATTGAGAAGGGATCTATTCGCTTAAAAGAATTTTCATGGGAAAAGGCAGCGAAACAACTTTTGGAAATTTTTAAAAAGGCCCACAATTCTTAATAAACTAAAAGCAGTGTATAAGATCAACTTTCTCGCAAGTTCAGACGAAAAGACCTCCCTGGGTAATAAGTTCAGGGAAAAGCGCTTTCAGTTTTTTCATTCATTAATCAAGCCTTTGATTGAAGAAAAGCGAAGCTCAGGCACTCTACCATTAAATATACTTGATTTAGGGGGAACAGAGTCCTATTGGGTCAACATGTCCTATCACTTAAACCCGGACGTAAGGATTAAACTTGTTAACCTTGAGCAATTCATTACATCTCATCCCAACATAATTAGCGAGATCGGCGATGCTACCAATCTCCACGGATATGCCGATAAAGAATATGACATTGTGTTTTCAAATTCAGTGATCGAACATCTTTATAATTTTGAAGCTCAAAAGAAAATGAGTGCGGAGGCCCAAAGGGTTGGCAAAATGCATTTCGTCCAAACTCCTAACAAACATTTTTTTATTGAAGCCCATTATATTCTACCGTTCTTTCAATACCTTCCTAAGAAACTGCAATATCCTCTACTCACCCAGACTCCATTAAGCCGTGGAAGGAAGTGGGATAAAGTTTTCGCCAGGCAATATGTCGACGAGATTCGTCTTTTGTCCCTGGAAGAAATGACTTCCTTATTTCCTAAAAGCAAGATTTACAAGGAAAAATTCATGGGGATGACGAAGTCTATAACGGCACACAATTTTGACCTGTAACCTATCAGTAATTGATTCTACGCTGCAGATCCAATATCAGCGTGTTTTAGTATTTTGCCCCCATTCCTATATCAGAATCATTGTATGAACAACACAGCCTGTCCGTTATGCAAAGAAAGTGAGTCGGAAACACTTTTTGAGATTCCGCATTTCGATGGGATAATCTATTCTATAAACAAATGCGTTAAATGCAGGGCTGTGTATACTTTTTATGAACAGGATGTTGACGTCAACGAATATTATGATGGTAAAGATTATACTGTAAAAGATACCCGCAAATCGATTTTCTTCCAGATCCAAAAATCGGAATATGGGTCAGTGATTAATACCATACGAAATATCACGGAAAATAATAAGCCTTCCATGCTCGACTTCGGATCTGGCAAAGGTTTGTTTCTCCATTTTGCAGCAATTAAGGGTTTGAATGTCAAGGGCATCGAAAGCTCGCAACCAAGGGCGGACTACGCACGAAAGTATTTCAACTTAGATATAAATACAGAATATTATACATCCGGAGCCGTGTTCAATACCCCTTTTGATGTAATCACTATGTTTCATGTACTGGAACACCTGACAGCTCCTGCGGAACTTTTAAACAGTTTGGTCATGTCCAATTTAAAACCCGGGGGCTTGTTAGTTGCCGAAGTGCCGAATTTTGGAAGCTGGCAGTCTAAATGGGCTGGCAATA